>JBKJTD010000386.1:0-7293 GCA_046590915.1 Vicinamibacterales bacterium | reverse complement strand
GCGAGTGCGCCGGTGGTTGCCGGCCTGGACCGCATCTCGGCGCGTCAGGGAACCTCGGCGCAGGTGGTTCGCATTTTCGGCGCGAACTTCCCAGCCGGCCTGACACCGCGTGATGTGGACTTCGGTCCAGGCGTGACGGTGACGCGCGTCACTGAATCCACGCCCACCCTGGTGACGGTTGACGTGGATGTCGCCGCGACGGCCGTGCTTGGTGCTCGCGACCTGTTCATCGCCGGGACCCTGCGCAAGGGCGCCATGACCGTCTACGATCGAGTGGACTTCATCAAGGTCACCCCCTCGTGGAATATGGCTCGCACCGGTGGTGTCGTCTTTCCGAAACAGCTCGCGCAGTTTGAGGCCTTCGCCTATTCGAAGGGGCCTGACGGCAAGCCGGAGACGAAGGACGACCTGCCCGTGGGTTACGTGGATGCGACCTGGTCGGTCGAGGAGTACACCGCAATTTTTGGAGACGATGACGTGAAGTTTGTGGGTGGCGTGGACGCGACCACTGGATTGTTTACGCCGGCAGTTGACGGCCCGAACCCGAAGCGATCGGGCAATCGCAACAACATTGGCGATGTCTGGGTTGTGGCGACGCACGCGCCCGGAGGTGATGCGCCGCCGCTGCGTGCGCGTGCTCACCTTGTGGTGACCGTGCCGTTGTACCTGCGCTGGGACTTTTCCTCGGTGACTGCGCGATGAGCCTCCTCCAGCCAGGCGACTGTCACGCGTTCGAGGCCGGCGGCCGCCGGTTCCTCTATCTCGCGCCGAGCGCCGCCATCATGGCGATTGATGATGTGTCTGCGGCGGTGATCGACGCGGTGGCGCTCCGGGCATGCGCGCCCGAGGACGTCGCAGCCGGACTTTCCGATCGCTTCTCGGCCGAGGCGGTTGGCGAAAGTCTCGACGAGTTGATCAAGGTCCGTGCATTGCGACGGGTGGACACGCCGGCGCGACGGCCGCCCAAGGTGATTCCGATGACGCCGGTGCCGCTGAGCACGATGGTGCTCAACGTCACCAACCAGTGCAATTTGAGCTGCACGTATTGCTACGAATACGGCGAAGACAAAATCGTCGCGACCGACAACGGCAAACAGCCGAAGATGATGACCGAAGAGACCGCGCGCGCGAGCGTGGACTTTCTGCTGCGGGAGTCGGGCGCCGATGCGCACATGACGTTTTTTGGCGGCGAGACACTCCTGAACTTCCGGGTGCTCAAGACCACGGTGGCCTACGCCACCGAACAAGCCGCCGCGCTCGGCAAGACCATCGACTTCAGCATGACGACCAATGCCACGTTGCTGAGCGACGAGGTTATCGAGTTTCTTGCTGAGCACCGGTTTGGCGTGACCATCTCGATGGACGGCCCGCCGGAACTGCAGAACAAGTTCCGCGTGTTTCATAACGGCAAGGGCAGTTACGACGTCATCGCGCCGAAGATCAAGGCGCTGATTGCAAAACACCGGACGCGTCCGATTGGCGCACGCGTGACGCTGACAAAGGACACGCTCGATGTGCGCCGCATCTACGACCACCTGACCGACGAGATCGGTTTCTGGGAAGTGGGGTTTGCGCCCGTCACCGCGTCGCCGGATCGCCCGCATGCGTTTGGCGACGAAGGGTTTGAGCAAGTGCTCTCTGAGTTCCGGGCGCTGGCGCAGGACTATCTGGCCGCCGCCCTGGAGAATCGCCACCACGGATTCAGCAACGTCCGTGAGACCCTCGGCGAAATTCACAAAGGCGCGAGCAAGGCATGGCCGTGCGGCGCCGGGTTTGGCCTGCTGGGTGTCTCCACCGCCGGTGACGTGGCGCTGTGTCACAGGTTCGCCGGCTCTGACGATCACAAACTCGGAGACGTGCGCACAGGCATTGACCGCGAAAAGCAGCGCGACTTTCTCGACACACATCACGTCAACGACAAGACCGATTGCCAGACGTGCTGGGCGCGTCCGCTGTGCGCCGGCGGTTGTTACCACGAAGCGCACACTCGATTCGGCACCACGAACAAACCGAACCTGCACTACTGCGATTGGATCAGAGGCTGGACCGACACATGCCTCCAGATCTACGGTCAGATTGCCAACGTCAACCCGGGATTTCTCCTGCAATTCGAGGACGCCAATGAAGCACCTCAGCCCAGTTAACAGCAAAGCCCACCGCCTCTCGGCCGCGATCAAGGAGGCTGAAGGCCAACCTGCCGACGTCGTCGCGTTATACACGCCGCAACAGCCGCAGGGGCCGCACATCCCGCTTGGGTGCTCCACGGTGTTTGCGCCCGGATGGGAAGTGGACCGCACCGGCGGCACGGCGGGTCTGTGTCAGCCGGTCGAGCGCGATCTCTTTGACTGCCATCTGGGATGTTTCTGGCCGGCACAGGTGCCCGACCAGCTCAACCGCGCTCCTGACTGGACCAAGAAGTGCGCTGCCGCCCAGAAAGACTGGCGCCAGATCGACGTTATTTTCCCGTGAGGCGAAGTGTGAAACTCGTGATGACTCGCGTGTGTGCCGCCATCCTCCTGGCTGGGCTGACGGGTTCGAGCCTCGCCGCCGAGCAGGCTCGTCGTGGCGCGCCGCCCGTGGCCGGCACCGGCACAATCTACGTCGGCACCTACAAAGGCACGATCTCGGTCGTCGATGAAGCGACTGAAAAGGTCGTCGGTGAAATCTCCCTCAAAGGCGGCATCCCCGGCCGCGTCATGTTCTCGAACGACCGCAGCAAGATCTACGTCGCGGATATCTCGTACGAGAAGGTCGAGGTGGTGGACGCGACAACGCGGCAGAGCCTCGACGTGCACACTCTGAGCGAAGGCACGACCAAGGTCCGCATCTGGGGCATGCAACCGGACCCACAAGATAAGTACCTCATCCTCGTTATCAAGCGATACACGCTGCACGAGGACCATTGGGAGATCGGTCCACCGACGCTGGTGCAGTACGACATGGCGTCCAGGAAAATCGCGAAGACGATTCCCTGGCCAAAAGGCGAGGAACGTGAGCGCGCATCCGTGGTGTTCTCGCCGGACGGCAAGCTCATGTATCTGTTTGGCGAAGACATTCTGATCTACGAGACGACCGGTTTTACCGAGGTTGACCGATGGGATCTGGCACAGCCGCTTGAGCCCGGCGCCGGCCGTGTGACCTTCGGCGGCCTGGACCCGTTCAGTGACGTCCCCGGGTTCTACACCGGCATGTTGACAATGCTTGACCCGCTGCAGAACCGCCGCATGCTGGGCATCGGCCGCGTCGACTTGGTCAACAAGAAGATCGATTTCACGCCGATTGGCCCCGCCCGGCCACTGTCGTACACGATCTCCCCTGACCGCAAGCGGGCCTACGGTCTCTTCAGTGACATCGGCGACTACGAGTTCTGGACGCTCGACCTCGAGTCAAAAAAGGTTGTCTCACGGCAGGCGTTCGACGGTCGGCCCCGCATGAGCCAGCGCGTGAGCAGCAACGGCAACTTCATCTATATCTACACGGCCGGCAACACGATTGACTACTACGACGTGTCCACACTCAAGCTCGTGCGCACGCTCGAACTCGACGCCGACATGACGTCGTTCACCCTGTTACCGCCCAAGCGGTAACACATGGACCGCCGGGCACTTCGCTACCTCACGCCGTACAGGCGTCAGCTCGCTCTCGTCGTGGCCATCTCTCTGGTCAGCACCGGGCTGACGTTGTGGCTGCCGTACCTGACGAAGACCCTTGTTGACGATGCGTTGATTGGACGCAACCGCGACGCGTTGGTGCGGGTGGTCGGGTTATTTGCAGGCATCGGCGCCATCGGGCTTGTGCTCAATGTCGTCAGCGGCCTGCTCTACACACGCGTGTCGGCAGACATCCTGTTCGACATGCGGCGGGAACTGTACGAACACCTGCAGCGCCTGTCGCCCCGCTTCTACGCGAGAATTCGCCTCGGAGACATCGTCTCCCGCATCAACAACGACATCGGCGAGATTCAGCGAATCGCCGCCGAGGCGGCACTCGCCTGGGTTGGCAACGTCCTCTTCCTCGTCGGCAGCATTGTCGTGCTGTTCTGGCTCGACTGGCAGCTGTTTGTGGTGGGTTTGGCGACATTGCCGCTGAGCATCTGGGCACTGGTCCTCTACAGGCGCCAACTCGATACACGCGTGACCGACCTTCGTGAACGCAGCGCGTCCATCGGCAGTTTCCTCATTGAGACACTGCAGGCCAACCGGACGGTGGTCACTTCAGGCGCCGAACGACGTGAAGTGGGTCGCTTTTCTGAACTCAATAGGGCGTTCATCTCTGCGCTGATGGGTGTGCAGCGTGTGCACTACATCTCGGGTGGGCTGCCGTCGCTGCTGCTCGTGATTGGCAGCGCGGCGGTTTTCTCCTACGGCGGCTGGCGTGTCGTTGAGGGGACGATGACGATGGGGACGCTGGCGGCGTTTATGGCGTATCAAGCCCGGGTGGTCGCGCCGGTGCAGGCGCTGATGGGCCTGTATGGATCGCTGGCGACCGCGCAGGTGTCGTGGCGACGCGTGGCTGAGGTGTTGGATACGCGGCCCGAGGTGGTGGAGGCACCAGACGCCATCGCGCTGTCCGAAGTCCGGGGAGCCGTGGAGTTTGACGGCGTGACGTTGTCGTATGGTCGAGGCGGAGCCGTCATCGAGGACATCAGTTTTGCTGTAGCGCAAGGACAGACGCTCGCGGTTGTTGGCGCGAGTGGCAGTGGCAAGTCCACGGTATCGGACGTCCTGCTTCGGTTGCTGGATCCGGATGCCGGCGTGGTCCGACTGGACGGTCACAATCTGAAACGACTGCGCCTGGCCGACCTTCGACGTCACATTCAGGTCGTGGAGCAGGAGCCGCTGCTGTTTCACACGACCATTGAGGCCAACATTCGTTATGCGAATCCCGATGCCACTGACGCAGACGTGACAGCGGCGATCGAGACGGTCGGGCTCACTTCATTTGTTGCAGCGTTACCCGACGGTCTAAAGACCATCGTCGGCGATCGCGGCATGGCTCTGTCGGCCGGTGAGCGACAGCGGATCGCGTTGGCGCGGGCGATTGTGGCACGGCCTTCGGTGCTGATCCTTGATGAACCCAGTGCCGCGCTTGATCCTGTCTCCGAGCGCCACATCATCGACGGCTATCGGCGCGTCATGTCCGGCCGCACCGTCATCGTCATCTCCCATCGCCTGGAGGTCGTCCGCGCAGCCGATGAGGTCGTGGTCATCGAGGGCGCGCGCATTGTTGAACGAGGCACACCTGCCGAACTCTTAACCTCTGGTGGCCCATTCGCCGCGCTGTTTGCACCCACACCCCACGCCACCCACCCCACCCGCTCATGAGCCAGTCAACCGTGTGGTCTTTGAGCGGGCTTGCGGGCAAGACCGGCACCGGCGTGAGGGTGGCGGTGATCGATACCGGCGTGCATGCTGACCATCCACACGTCGGCGGCATCTCGGGCGGCATCGGTATCGATCAGGACGGCCATGCGACCGACGACCTGCAGGACCGGCTCGGACACGGTACCGCCGTGGCTGCTGCGATCAGGGAAAAGGCACCCGCTGTTGAGTTGTGGGCGGTGAAAGTGTTCGAGCGTCGATTGGTCACCACCGGCGTGGCGCTTGTGGCCGGCATCCGCTGGGCAATTGCGCAGGAGGTCCACCTCATCAATTTGAGTCTGGGCACCGTAAACGACGCGCACCGAGAGGCCCTGATCGCAGCGGTGTCCGAGGCCGAGGCCTCCGGCGCGCTTGTGGTGGCGGCAGCGCCGCAGCCCGACGCCGCCTGGCTGCCTGGCGCGTTGCCTGGTGTTGTGTCGGTTGACGTGGACTGGATGTGCCCGCGCGATGAGTGTCATGTGTCGATTGACGACCATGGGCGGGTGACCCTCAAGGCGTCCGGTTACCCGCGACCCATTCCAGGAGTGCCGGTGGAGCAGAACGTCAGCGGCCTGAGTTTCGCGGTGGCGAATGCGTCCGGGTTTATCGCCCTGGTGCTGGAAGGCCGTTCAGATCGCTGGCCGGGTCATGTGAAAGAGCCAGCGACCTGGCAGCAGTGACGCCAGTGGTCCGCCCAGACCTGCGGCGAGTGCCGACCGGAAGACGGCCGAGACCATGAAGGGCCGCCGCAGAAGCCGGCGGCGCTCGGCGATGTAGCTGGCGGCCGGCACGCCTCTGGCCGCGGCAGAGCCCGCACTCTGGCCCGACGACATCGCGTTCAGGATTCCCGCGCCAGTAAACGGATCAATGAATCCAAGTGCGTCACCCGCTGGATAGACCAGTGACTCGGAGCCGTCCATGGGCGCCCATCCTGAGACCAGTGGTCCAGTGATGAGCCACTCGAACGATCGCTCGAATCCTTTCATGCGCGTCTGCAACGCGTCGCAGCGCGAGAGTAAATGGTCCGGTTGAAATCCACACTCCTGCAGCAACGGCTCCGGCGCGAGGCCGCAGACGTTGATCGCATCGCCTTCGACGGAGCTGACGCCCACGTAACAGTTGTCGAAGAAAAACATTGACACCTCATCGCTTGTTTGTCCACGAAAGTGGGCTTTGAAGCCGAACAGCCGCTGCCGGCCACGATCGACGATGGCGCGTCCGTGCGCCAGCACGAGTGGCCGTCGTGTTGTCTGCGGTGCGCGGGTCTCGCGGATGACGTGGGCACCCAGCGCCGCGGCGGCATCGAGCAGGAGTTGGTCCAGCGCAGACCGGCTGAGCCCGTACGCCTCTGCCGGCAAGGGGTGTCTCACTACACGAGGACCGAAGTACAGCGCCATTGAGCGAATGACCGCCGGGCGGAGCGCGACAAACGCGTCAGCACACCCTGCGCGTTGCAGCACGGTGAGGACTTGAGGCGATAGGAACTCACCGCAGACCTTGTGGCGGGGAAACGCGGATTTTTCGAAAAGTCTGACACGTGCCCCTTCGCGCAGGGCCGAAAGGGCTGCCATGGCGCCCGCAGGGCCACCCCCGATAACATCGACCTCGTGCGACGAAGCTTTGAAGCGGAGGTTCTTGACGGGGACAGCCTGTCCGCCGAGGTCGTCGAGCACGCCTACCGCAGTCTCCATCGGACGCACCGACTTCTGGGCAATCGCGCTGCAATCCTGCGCGCCCTCCGCCGCGACGGGCCCGCCGTTCGCCGTGTGCTTGATGTGGGGTGTGCTCATGGCGCAATGCTCGTCGACATCCGCTCGGCACTGGGAGTGGACGTCATCGGCGTCGATCTGCGGCCGCCTGCCAATTCGCCCGTGCCCATTGTGGCGGCCGATGCCACGCGCGATGAACTTCCGCAGGCCGACGTCGCGATCAG
>JBKJTD010000283.1:0-15095 GCA_046590915.1 Vicinamibacterales bacterium | reverse complement strand
GGCCAATGAGCCAATGCGAACCGCCCCCTGGACCGTGGACCCTGTGGGACCCTGGACCATTTGAATGTCGATAGGCATTCTCTTCACCGGCGGCACCATCGCCATGCGTGTCGACCCGATCTCGGGTGCCGCATCGCCCTCGATGTCCGCCGCCGATATCGTGGCGCAGGTGCCGACGCTGGCGCAGGTCGCTGATTTTGAAATCGAAGAGTTCTCCCGGCTGCCGGGTCCACACGTCACGCCCGACCAGATGTGGCGGCTGGCCAACCGCGCCGCAGCCTGGCTTGAACGTCCCGACATCGACGGCCTGGTCATCACTCACGGCACGGATACGATCGAGGAGACTGCATTCCTGCTCGACCTGGTACTCACGTCTCCCAAACCCGTCGTGCTCGTGGGCGCCATGCGCACGGTTTCCGACCCAAGTTGGGACGGTCCGGCAAACCTGATTGCGGCTGTACGGGTGGCGGCGACAGAGGCCACGCGCGGTCTGGGAGTGCTTGTGGTCATGGACGACCACGTCTTCCCCGCTCGCGAGGTCAGGAAACTGCACACCGAATCGTCCGGGTCGTTCTCCACACCCGAGTTTGGCCCGTTGGGGGTCGTCGACTCCGGACGGGTCGTGCTTCGGCGTCGTACGGTTGCCCGGCCCAGGTGGCAGGCGCCGTCGGCCGAACCTGGCATGCGCGTGCAGAAACTTGATACGCGGGTGGCGCTCATCCAGGCCTACACCGGGATGGACGACTTCCTCATCCGCGCGCTGATCGGCCACGACACGCGCGGCCTGGCCATCGTGGCCTTCGGACGCGGCAATGTGCCACCCGCGATTGTGCCGGTGATTGGCGACGCCGTGGCAGCCGGGATGTTGGTGACCGTGTCGTCACGGTCAATGGCAGGACGAGTCGAGGCGCGATACGGCTACGACGGTGGCGGATTGCAGCTCAAGAACGCCGGCGCCGTCCTTGCGGGCGACCTGTCCGCCTCGCAGGCGCGCCTGCTTCAGATGGTGGCCCTCGGGCTCAATCCAGACGTGGCCCAGGCCGCAGATCTGATCAGGCACTTCGCAGATTGTGACTAGCCATTGCGGCGGGCCTTTGGGCCGGATTTACATACCTTTGCGCCTATCGCTGACCAGAAGCACCGCGTTCGGGCAGCCTGGACTTGGCCCCACGTTTGCAACCTCACAGGTACACATGGTCCCGCACATCCGCGCGGACCCTATGGAGGTTCACGATGTCACGACTCAAATCAACGCTGCTCGGCGCGGTTGCACTGACCGCTCTGGTTGGTGTGTCCACTCAGGCGCTCGCGCAGACGCCTGCGAAATACACGCTGAAAGACCGCATCGAATTCCGCCTCGAAACCAACGACGTCATCAAAAAGTACGACGTGAAAATCGCCGTTGACGACAAGGGTGTTGCCACCCTGACCGGCGACGTCGCCACGGCGGCGCAGAAGGCTCAGGCGGCCACGTTGGCGAAGGTCGATGGGGTCACGCGCGTGGTGAACAACATCACCATCGATGCCGACGAGGACAAGACACTCGCCGAGCGCACCAAGAACGGCCTCAACAAGGCCGGCGACAAGATCTCCGACGCGTGGATCACGACGAAGGTGAAGTGGTTCTTCGTCGGTGAGGATCTTCTGGCCAACAGCAACATCGACGCGGACACCGCGAAGGGTGTGGTGACGCTCAAGGGCACCGTCAAGACCGACGCCGGCAAGAAGCGCGCCGTGGCACTCGCCAAGGGCGTGGATGGCGTCAAGAGCGTGGTCGATCAGATGAAGATCGGCTAATCGCGGTGGCGCGGCAGACGCCGACGCCCTACGAAGAGAGAAATAGGTGATCGGGACATCGTCCCGGTCACCTATTCGTTTGTTGGCTCGCTTTGCGAATCCGTACTCGGCGGCGGTTGAGAAACGGCCAGAGCCACATCCACATCCCGCTGCCCCACAAAAACAGCAGGATCAGTGCAGACGGGAACACGACCCACATCTTGTAGACATCGTTGACGATCGAGCCGTCGTGCAGCGCTTCGAGCCAGTCGCTGCGGCGATACGCCACCTGCATGACGCGGCCGTCGGTGGTGTCGATCTGCACTTCCCAGTCGTTCTGCAGCGTAGCTTTTGCCACCCCACGGTCAGGGCGCACATCCAGACGCTTGACGTCCGCCCAGCTGCGAACCTGCACGTGCGGATGCACGTGATTGTTCATCGCGTTGAGAATGTCGGTGAGTTCGATCACCGGCGCTTTCTCGCGCCCGCGGTGCTCAATCGGCTGCACCCACGACCAATTTTTCTTCAACTGCAGCACGATGCCGCTGCCGATGACGATGAGCAGTGGCACCGCAATGATCGCGCTGCCCCAATAGTGGAGTTTCCTGTTCAGAACATTGCCGGACATATGCACTAGTCGCCGAAGCAGATGCCAACGTGTTTGGCAGCGCGAACGATGTCCGAGTTTGGCGGCACCGTGCGTGTCTTTCCGACCACGTCTGCAATCGGGATCGCGACGACATCTGGCGGATGAAGGGCTGTCATGACTCCAAACTCTCCGCGCGCCATGAGCTCAAAGGCAAACGTGCCGAAGCGTGTGGCGAGCATGCGGTCATAGGCCACCGGTGATCCGCCCCGCTGCAGGTGTCCCAGCACCACGTGCCGGCATTCCTTGCCTGTCAGCGGCTCCAACTGGCGCGCGATCTGTTCGCCAATGCCGCCAAGCCGTTCCATCTTCTCCACCGTCCCCGCTGCCTGCAGCACTCGTCCGCCTCCAATGGGCGCCGCCCCTTCGGCCGCCACGACGATGCTGAAGCGCGCCCCCCACTTCTCGCGGGCCTTGATGAACTCCGCCACCTTGTTGAGGTCGTACGGCAGTTCGGGAATCAGCACCACGTCGGCGCCACCAGCGATACCGGAATGCAGGGCGATCCAGCCTGCATCGCGTC
Source organism: Vicinamibacterales bacterium (assembly GCA_046590915.1). GTDB lineage: Bacteria > Acidobacteriota > Vicinamibacteria > Vicinamibacterales > SCN-69-37 > SYFT01. The sequence continues at coordinate 12,150 of JBKJTD010000283.1, read as the reverse complement.
CCATGACCTCCACCACCATGACCCGGTGATGCGCCTCGGCCGTCGAATGCAGGCGGTCGATTGCGTCGGTGGCAAAATCCACCGCCGTCTCGAATCCAAACGTCATGGTCGTGCCGACGATGTCGTTGTCGATCGTTTTGGGCACGCCGACCATGGGCACACCACGCTTGTGCAGTTCGTAGGCAATCGCCAGCGTGCCGTCACCGCCGATGACGACCAGGCCGTCAAGGCCGAGCGCATGAAAGTTCTCGACACAACGCTCTGAATAGTCGGCCGGGCCGCTCTGCGTGTTGATGGGATACGCAAACGGATTTCCGCGGTTGGTCGTGCCCAGCACCGTGCCCCCAAAACGCAGAATCCCAGTCACGTCACGCGGGGTGAGCCATCGCGACCGTTCTGGAAAAATCAGACCATCAAAACTGTCTTCGAGGCCGAGACACTCCACCCCGGCGTTGGCCGCCGACTTGACGACCGCGCGAATGACCGCGTTCAGCCCCGGGGCGTCGCCGCCACCTGTGAGCACACCAATCTTCTTTAAGGCCATAGGAGAAGTGTAGCGTGGTGCTCACGAGGGTGCTTGAGTGGGTGCTTGAGTAGGTGCTCAGGTGGGTGCTCAAATCAGTGCCCCGTGCTTGGTGCGGTCGATGTGGGCGTGCTAATATTTGGGTTCGCCTTACCTGCGGTGAGGCTGATTGTGGGCCGCTAGCTCAGCTGGGAGAGCGCTACGTTCGCATCGTAGAGGTCGCGAGTTCGATCCTCGCGCGGTCCACCACTTTCCCCACCCCTACTCTCTTGCGGCTTGCCGCTCCAATTCATCGATGAGGCCGCGCAGGGCCATCACCGCCGTCGCGTGGGCACCGACGACGCGGTGGTAGGTTTCCAGGTCCAGCCCTTTGAGGGGTGTGTCGTCGGCGACGGCCTGGACAGCCGGGGTCATGGCCTGCACCTCCCCGGCCGAATCCATCACTCCGAGCCAGGCATTCTTGAGCGCCAACAGCGCATTTGCTTCGTCACGAGACATGTCCACCCTCCGGCGTTCGAGTATACCCGGGTGTAACATGGCCCTATGCGCATGCGAACGTCTTGCCGAGTGACCGCACTGAGTTTGCCAGGACTGGCGCTCAGAATCATGGCGCTGGGTCTGGGCCTGATGGCGGCCGCCACGCCGATTGGCGGGGCGTCCCAGACTCCCGCACCTGCGGAGCTCGCACGCTCGCTGCAGCAACGATACGCCGGTATTCGGGACTTCCGGGCGGACTTCACCCAGACGGCCAGCGGCGGCGTGCTGCGCATGGTGAAGTCCGAGCAGCGCGGTGAGGTCACAATCAAGAAGCCGGGCCGCATGCGCTGGACCTACGGGCCACCCGATCGACAGGTGACGGTGGCTGACGGCTCGCGGCTGTACTTCTACAACCCGGCTGACCGTACCGGCTATGAGAGTCCCCTTCCGGCCGGGGACAACCTCTCCGCCCCGATTTTGTTTCTCACCGGCCGCGGCGATCTGGCGCGCGACTTCAGCGCGGCGATGCCGGCAACGCAGCCCGCCGGCGAGTGGCAGCTCGTGCTCACGCCTCGAAAGAAGCAGGACGAATTCTCCACCCTCACCGTCGTCGTCGATCGCGCCACACTCTCGTTCCGGGGATTTGCCTGGACCGATCATCAGGGAGCGTCACACTCGATGCGGTTCGCCAATCTTCGCGAAAACGTCGGCCTTGCCGACAAGGACTTTCTCTTCAAGTTTCCGTCCAACGCCCACGTTACCCGATCCGGCAGGGCCCGCTAGTGCGGCGAACGTTACTCGCCGTCTGTGTGGTTCTGGCGGGCGCCTGCGCCACCAGCGCCCCCCTGCGTCAGGCGCAACGGGCGGAGGCCTCCAGCGATTTTGATCTCGCCGTGGCGCAGTACACGCGCATCGTGCGCGAACAGCCTCAGAACACCGAGGCCCGCCTCGGTCTGGAACGCGCCAGGCTGCGCGCCGCCCAGCAGCATCTCGGGTACGGGCGGCGCCTCTTCTCGCAGGGGAAATACGCCGAAGCGGTGATCGAACTGCAGCTGGCATCCGAGCTCAACCCGTCGGACGGCATCATCGAGGCGGACTTGCGCGCCGTGCGCGCCGCACAACGGACGCGTCTGGGCAAACCCGACGACACGCCGACGACGCTGGAAAGTCTGTTGGCGCGGACCCGCAATCTTCCCCCGGACGGTCTCGACATTCCCGAGGTCAAGTTGCCTGCGACGATCGAAACCGGCGCGCAGACCACCAGCCGGCAGTTGTATCTGCTGCTCGCCCGGCTGGGTGGATTGAGCGTGATCTTCGAGCCGACATTCAGGGAAACTCCCGCCGAGGTGAACCTGAGAGACATGTCGCTGCGCCAGGGCCTGGACGCGGTGGCCGGTGTCAGTCGTACGTTCTACAAGGTCACCGGACCAAAGACGCTGACGATCATCCCCGACACGCCGGCCAAGCGCCGCGAGTACGTCGACGAACAGGTGCGCACGTTCTACGTGAGCAATCTGGACATGAAGGAAGTGGTCGACCTGCTGCGCGTGGCTGGTGATGTGCGCAAGCTTCAGCCGACGAGCACCAATACGCTGACGGTGGTCGATACACCCGAACGCCTCGAAACTGTGTCAAAGATCCTGGCGGCCATCGACAAGGCGCGACCCGAGGTAGTCATCAGCGTCGAGATTCTCGAAATCGACCGCACCAGCCTTCGTGAGTATGGGCTGCAGTTTGCCTCCGGCGAATCAGCCGGTATCGACGGCGTCGCAGGGATCAACAGCAACCAGACGCTGCAGAGCCTGCGCAGCCTCACACAGGCCGACGTCCTGCTGTCTGGCGTGCCGGCACTCTACTACCGGCTGCTCAAGAGCGACGCGAGCACACGGACTCTGGCCAACCCGCACATCCGTGTGATTGACAGCACCTCGGTTCAGGCAAACTTCGGCGAAGAAGTCGCCATCCCGACGCAGGAAATCATGCCGCTGACCCAGGGTGCCACCAACCAGCAGGTCATCAGCAATGTGGCGTACAAAAAAGTCGGGGTGAACATCGACATCACTCCACGCGTGCACGCCAACAACGACGTCACGCTGGCGGTGAAAGTGGAATTGAGCAGCGTTTCGGGCACAGGGTTCCGCGGCTACCCCTCCTTCGGCAGTCGCCAAATCACCACCACCCTGCGTTTGCGCGACGGCGAAACCAACATCATGGCGGGCCTGATTCGCGACAACGAACGGACGGTTGCCAGCGGTATTCCCGGGTTCTCCGACTTGCCGATCATCGGCCGCCTCTTCGCCCGCAACAAGCGCGAAACCCAGGAAACCGACATCGTCCTGACCCTGACCCCACACATTGTTCGGGTGCTCGACCTGACCGAAGCCGACTTGCGGCCCTTCCGCATCCCCCGAGACGGCTCAGGCTCGCTGCCGGTGGAGCTGACGCCGATTGCCCCGATGCCGAGGGACCCGATCATCATCAAATGAATAAGAAGGCTTTAGCCTTCTGCTATTGTTCCCCCCATGTCCGTCCTGATGGTCTTCCGCATCGCCCTGAAGGCCCTTGGCCGCAACAAGCTGCGCACGTCGTTGACCATGCTCGGCATGATCATCGGCGTCGGCGCGGTCATCACCATCGTCGGGCTGGGCAACGGCGCCCAGGCCGCGATTGAGGAGCAGATTCGCGGCGCGGGCACCAACATGATCACGATCTTTCCGGGCAACATCACGACCGGTGGCGTGCGGATGGGCGAAGGTCAATCGTCGCGGTTGGTGGCAGCCGATGCCGTCGCGTTGCGGGCGGTGCCGGGCATTGCGTATGTCGTCGAAGCGGTATTCTCGCGCCAGCAGATGGTGGCGGGCAATCAGAACTGGAACGCCTCGATTGTCGGCACCAACGTGGACTTCCCGATGGTGAAGTCGTGGCCGATGAAATACGGATCGTTCTTCAGCGAACAGGACGTGCAGGGCGCGACCAAGGTGGTCGCGCTGGGAGTCAACGTCTCGGACATTCTGTTTGGCGCGGACGTCGACCCCACCGGCCAGATGGTGCGCGTGCGCAATCACGTCATGCGCGTCATCGGCGTCATGGCGCCCAAAGGCGCTTCGTCATCGGGACAGAACCAGGACGACCAGGTGTTCATGCCGTACACCACGGTTCAGAAGAAGCTGAGCGGCCAGCACTTTCTCGGATACATTCTGGCGTCGGCCGCCTCGGGCGACAACATCGCGGAGACTGCGGAAGCGGTGAAGACGACGCTGCGCGTCAGCCACGACCTGACGCCAGGCGAGGAGGATGACTTCCGCGTTCAGACGCAGGACGACATGGTCGCGATGCGCACACAGACGACGAGCACGATGACCGCGCTCCTGACCGGTATTGCCGCCGTGTCACTGCTGGTGGGCGGCATCGGCATCATGAACATCATGCTCGTCTCGGTCACCGAGCGTACGCGCGAGATTGGCCTGCGGCTGGCCATTGGTGCCCGCGGCACAGACGTGCTGAGTCAGTTTCTCGTGGAGGCGCTGGTGATCTCACTCGCCGGCGGTGGACTCGGTATCGCGGCCGGGTTTGGCACCGCGGAATTCATGCAGTGGTACAGCGCCCTGCCATCCGTGATTCCAGCCGACTCGATCATCCTCGCGTTTGGTGTGGCCGCCGGGATCGGTATCTTCTTCGGGTATTACCCGGCACGCAAAGCGTCGGCGCTCGATCCGATCGAAGCGTTGCGGTTTGAATAATCACAGCGAGAAAAGAGGGCTGAGAGAAAACCTACTTATGGTTTTCTCTTGGCTCTCCATGTCTCGTTGTGAATTCCTAAACTTTCTCAACGTCGGCGCCTAACCCGGTCAGCCTGTTGACCAGGTCCGCGTAGCCGCGCTCCACGGTTTCAATCTCGAGCACACGGCTCTCGCCTTCAGCCACCAGTGCGGCGGCGACGAGCGCCATGCCTGAACGGATGTCGCGGCTGTCGAGCACGCGGCCGCGCAGTCGGGATGGGCCGGTGACGATGATGCGGTGGGAGTCGCAGAGGAAGAGATCGGCTCCCATGCTGCTGAGCTGTTCGAGGGCGAAGAGCCGGAGCTCATACATCCAGTCGTGCAGGAGCGTCCTGCCGTCGGCCTGCGTGGCAAGCACGGTCACCAGCGACACGATGTCGGAGGGGAACGCGGGCCACAGGCCGGTGGTGACACGTTTGGAGGCGCGCAGCGTGGAGCGCCGCACCACAAAGGCCTTGTCGTCGAGATCAAACGACAGGCCCATTTCGGCAAGCACGGCGGTCGTCGGCTCGAGATCCACCGCGTGGCACCCTGTGATGGTGAGTTCGCTGCCCGTGACCGCACCCACAACGCCCCAGCTCGCCGCCTCGATGTAGTCGCCGCGCAGTGTATGCGTCGCGCCCTTGAGCGTTCGTGTGCCGGTGATACGAACGGTGGATGTGCCCTCCCCTGTCACGTCAGCCCCCATCGCACGGAGGAAGTGACACAGCTCGACGACATGAGGCTCGCAGGCCGCGTGACGAATCTCGGTGACGCCATCGGCGGCGGCCGCCGCCATCAGCGCCGTCTCGGTGCCGGTGACGCTGGCTTCGGGCAGGTACATGGACGTCCCCTTCAGCCCTTTCGGCGCTTCAAGGCGATGTCCGCCGGCCCCTTCGGTGACCTGAGCGCCCAGCGCGCCCAGCGCGCGCAGATGGGTGGTGATCGTGCGCCTGGCCGGAAAGTCGCCCCCGGGAGGCGCGAGGGTCGCCCAACCCACTCGCGCGAGCAGCGACCCCATCAGCATCACTGAACCTCGCAGTCGTCCGACCAGCGCTGGATCGGGCGTGCCGCTGGTGATCTCGGCGCACGTGACGCGCAGCGTGGGCGTGCCCTCGCCGTCGACGGTGGCGCCCAGGGACCGGAGCAACGACACCATCACCGTCACGTCTCGAATCTGCGGCACGTTGCGCAGTTCACACGTCTCCGGTGTGAGCACACACGCGGCCAGTAGCGGCAGTGCGGCGTTCTTGTTGCCGTCCACAGCGATGGTGCCCGACAGTCGGCGTCCACCGCGCACAATCAACGAGGCCATCAGAACTCTCCCAGGTACACGATTTCTTCCCTCAGCATCACGCCAAACCTCTCGTGTACGGTTCGACGCGCCTGCTCTATGAGAGCCCGAATGTCTGCCGCCTTCGCTGTACCGTCCGCCACAATGAAGTTGGCGTGGATGGTCGAGACGTGTGCACCGCCAGTCACCGCGCCTTTCAGCCCCGCGCGATCAACCAGGGCCCCGGCCGACCACGGGATGCCGTCTGGCACGACGTCACGTCCTGGAACCGGATTCTGAAACACACACCCCGCGCTCGGCAGGTGCAGCGGCTGCGTCCGTTTGCGATGCGCCAGGGATTGCCGGGCGACGGTCCGCAGCGCATCGGGCACACCTGTCGCCGCCTTGACGTCCGCCCACACGACAATTTCGCCGGTCTCAAACAACCGGCTGGTGTCGTAACCAAATCCCATCGCCTCGACCGGTTCTTCCCGCCATTCCCCTTCCGGAGTCACGAGCGCCACTGTGATGAGGTGTTCGCTGATGTCGTGGCCGCCGTAATGCGCATTGCCGTGTATCGCGCCGCCGACCGTGCCGGGCGTGCCGGCCCAGGCTTCGAGACCCGCAAGGCCACGTCCCACCATCCAGCGCACCAGACCATTCATCGTGAGGCCCGCTTCCGCACGAACGCGATCCGGGGCAGGCTGAGTCGCCCCGGTAAGTCGCAACCGGATCACCACGCCCCTGACACCCCGGTCCGAGACCAGCACGTTGGAGCCGCCGCCGAGCACGTGAACCACCTGCCCGGCCACGTGCGTCGCGCGAACGACCGCTCGCAGTTCCCCAACCGACCGGATGTCCACCAACCAGTCGGCCGGCCCACCCACACCAAAGGTCGTCAGTGGCGCCAATGGGGCCTGCGCCACGACACGGGTGGGACCGACGATGGCAGCGAGGGTGGTGAGCACGTTGTTATTGTGCGAGAGCCGTGAGCAACTTGTCGTGAATGCCGTCAAAGCCGCCGTTGGACATGATCAACACCAGGTCGCCGTCGCGCGCGCCTTCCGCAATCACCTGCACGATGGTCGCCACGTCAGGAAGATGCCGGGCGCTGCGCCCGCGCTGATGCAGGCTGTTGACGATGGTGTCCACATCGAGACGTTCATCGTCGGACAACGTCGCGCGAAACACTGAGGCCAAAATGATTTCGTCGGCGTCGGAGTCCTGAAACGCCCTCAGGAAATCGTCCTGGAAGATCTTGCGGCACGACGTGGCTGACCGCGGTTCAAAGACCGCCCACACGCGTCGATCCGGGTGTGTGGACTTGACGGCGCGGATCGTTTCGAAAATCGCGGTGGGATGATGGGCGAAGTCGTCATAGACCGATACCCCTCGCACTTCGCCGCGCTTCTCCAGTCGCCGGCGTACTCCCTTGAATTCGCGCAGCCCCTTGCGCAGCGTTTCAGTGGCGATCCCTGCCGCGTGAGCGGCCGCGATGGCCCCCAGCGCATTGCGGACGTTGTGCTGGCCGTACAGGGGCACCTCGAAGTGGCCCAGCGGCTCGCCATCATGGGTCAGCTCGAATCGTGTGTAATCGCCCGACGCAATCAGTTCTCCGGCGCGCCAGTTCGCGTTGGGGGCAAACCCAAACGTCTCGACGGGCGAGCGCGCGACCCCGGCGAGGCGGCTGGCTTCAGGGCAGTCGGCGCCCAGAATCAGGCGGCCATTCTGCGGGACCAGATTCACGAACCGTCGGAAGGCGGTTCGCAGCGATTCCATGTCCGGATAGATGTCTGCGTGGTCGTATTCGATGTTGCCGATGACGGCGATGTCCGGGAGGTACTTCAGAAACTTCGCGGTCTTGTCGAAGAAGGCGCTGTCGTATTCATCGCCTTCGATCACGAAGTCACGGCCGCTGCCGAGGCGATAGCTGCCGTCGAAATTATTCGCGATGCCGCCCACCAGTAAACTCGGATCGGCACTGGCCGCTGTCAGGAGCCACGCCGTCAGAGAGGTGGTGGTGGTTTTTCCGTGCGTGCCTGCGAGCACGATTGAACGGCGATCCCAGAGGAAGTGTTCACGAATCGCCTCCGGCAGCGACAGGTACCGGACCTTGCGATCCAACACCGCCTCCAACTCGACGTTGCCGCGCGAGATGGCGTTGCCCACCACCACGGTGTCGATGTCGCCGGTAATCTGATCGGCGCAATACCCGTCAAACACCCGCACCTGTTCCCGCGCCAGAAAGTCGCTCATGGGTGGATACACGCCGTGGTCGGAGCCCTGCACGTCGAAGCCGCGCTGTTTGAGCATCGCCGCCAGCGTCGCCATCGCTGTGCCACACACCCCGATGAAGTGAACGCGTTTCATTGTCCCGTCACCCCAGACTCTTCGACGACCACCGTCGGTGTCGATCCGCCAACCACGCGCACATGCACCCCAAACGGCAACGTCACCAGCGGCGTCGTCGTATGCCCGGACGGAAATCCGAACAACACGGGACCGGAAAAATCAGCCAGTGCGTCGGCGACGACGCCTCGCCCCGTCACCGTGCCCCCCGTCTCATCACAATTGGGAAGTTGGCCAACGATGACCGCCGAGGCGCGGGTGAGCAAGCCCGCCTGGCGCGCCTGCACGAGCATGCGGTCGAATCGATAGGGCCGCTCACCCACCTCGTCGAGGAACAGGACGTACCCGGCAGGGGGATCAAAGGGCCAGGGCGTGCCGAGCGACCCGAGCAACTGCCCGAGCGTGCCACCAAAGAGCGGGCCCTCGGCTTCGCCCGCGCGCAGTGTCTCAACGCCGTCGGGGGTCAGTTCTCCCAGCGGCTCGGGCGTCAGGCTTGCCAGCAACGATGCCGTGTCATACGCGTCGGGCCCGGCCGACAGCTTGCGATCAAGCATGGGCCCGTGGATCGACGTGACGCCCACCTGACATCCCAGCCAGCTATGGAGCGTCGTCACATCGCTGTATCCGATGAGCGCGGGAGGGGCGCCGTTGGCCAGGTCCTCGACGCGCAGCATCGGCAGGCACTGCACACTCCCGTAGCCGCCTCGCACGGCGATGACTGCGTCCACGGTCGGATCCTGCCAGGCCTCGCGCAGTTGTTCGGCTCGCGACGATGCAGTGCCCGAGACGTAGCCCTGCTTTTCAAAGACCCGGTCGTCATACACAGGCACGAAGCCCAGGCGCACGAGTTCCCGAACGCCGGCCTCAAAGACATCGCGATCAAAGGGACTGGCCGGCGCAAGGATGCGGATGCGGCTGCCCGGACGTGCGGGCCGGACTTTTCGCAGGCCCCCGCGCGTGCGTTCGATCACAGGAAGGCCGCCATGCGTGCGGCAAGCGCGTGATGGGCGTCGGTGCCCACACAGGACAGGTCGGACGTGCCGGGCGCCATCAGGTGCGCGAACCTGGTTTTGACGCGGCGTTGACGCGCCATGGCATCTTCCACGCGCGCGAGGGGCAACGCGCCCTTCTCCACCGCATGAATGACGGCTTCGAGCGCGACGAGTTGTTCATCAATCGTCGAGTTGCATAACAGCACAGCGTCACACCCGGCCTGCAGTGACGCCACCATCGCATCGGCAAGCGGCCACGTCTCGGCGACGGCCTGCATGCCGAGGTCGTCACTGATGACGAGCCCGTCAAATCCCAGTTCGTCCTTGAGCACGTCGGTCACGATTGTGCGCGACAGCGTGGCCGGCACGTGTTCATCGAGTGACGGCACCAGCACATGGGCCGTCATGATCGTCGCCAACCCTTCCGCAATGGCCGCCTTGAAGGGCGCGAACTCGATGGCCCTCAAGCGGTCGGGAGGATGTTCCACCAGCGGCAGCTCGAGGTGGGAATCGGTGGCGGTGTCGCCATGGCCCGGGAAGTGTTTTCCGCACGCAACGATTTGATTGGCGTGCAGTGCACGCACCAGCGCCGCGCCAACCCGGGAGACCACCTCTGCGGTGTCGCCAAACGCGCGATCGCCGATGATCGGATTCCTGGGATTGGTGTGAATGTCGAGCACCGGCGTGTAATCGAGATTGATGCCGACCGCTCGCAGCTCAGTCGCCAGTGCGGCGGCAAACGCGTCCACCAGCTGGGCATCGCCACAGCGCCCCAGCGTGACCATCGGCGGCCATTCCGTAAACGGCGTGCGGAGCCGCGCGACGCGCCCGCCTTCCTGGTCCACGCTGATCCACAGCGGCCAGTCCTGCGCCAGGTCCGCCGCCTCGCGCGACAGGTCCGCGACCTGTGCGGGCTCCGCGATGTTGCGCGCAAAGTAGATGACGCCGCCGAGATCAAACTCGGCTGCCATACGTTTTAATTCTGCAGGGATGGCGTGTCCGGGAAACCCGACGATCGCCAACTGCCCCACGTGACGCCGGAGATCTCGAAGCGACATGCCGTCAGCATTATAAACGCGCCCCGTATAATACGGACCGTGCGTATCACTGCCTCCGCTCCCACCCGCATCGATCTTGCCGGTGGGACGTTCGACATCTGGCCCCTGTATCTGTTTCACGACCGCGCGCAGACCATCAACGCGGCCCTCAGCCTGAGAGCATCCTGCACGCTGCAGTCGCGAGACGACGGCCGGGTGGTGTTGCGCTCGGACGACACCGGCGATCTGGTGGCCGTCGCGTCTGTCGGGGATCTCGATCTGGACCGCCTGCCCCTCGTCGCACGCCTCGTCCACCTGTTTCTGGACGGACGCGCTGAGGGTGTCGAGGTCACCACGCGGTCGGACTCGCCTGTCGGGGCCGGTATTGCCGGCTCTTCCGCGATGAACGTGGCACTGACGGGCGGCCTTGCCGCCTTCGTCGGGCGCACGCTGAGCGACGATGAGTTGTTGACCATTGCGATGAACGTGGAAGCCCAGGTCATCCGGGTGCCCACAGGCGCGCAGGACTACCGGCCGGCACTCTACGGAGGGGTGTCAGCGGTGGAACTGCTCGCAACCGGCATTCGACGAGTCGCGCTCCCTGTGGATGCGGCCGATTTGACCTCGCGGATTGTGGTGGCATACACGGGCGCCTCGCGAAACTCCGGCATCAACAACTGGGAAGTGATGAAACGCCGCATCGATGGCGACGCAGCCGTGCTGGCGGCGTTTGAGGGCATCCGCGACGCCGCGGGGGGCATGCGCGAGGCACTGTGCTCGGGCGACTGGAATGCCGCCGCCCGCCATCTCGCCGCTGAGTGGGCGTGCAGGACCACGCTGGCTCCGGGTGTGGCTACCCCGGACATCAACGCATTACTGGACGCCGCGAAGGCCGCCGGCGCACTGGCCGGCAAGGTCTGCGGTGCCGGTGGCGGGGGCTGTCTGTTCTGCCTCGTGCCGCCCGACCGCAAGACCGACGTCGCCGCAGCGCTCACGGCCGGCGGCGCGCGCGTGCTCGGCGCCGCAATCGAAGCGAGTGGCCTCAGGATTCAGCATGAGGTTCCATGACGGTCCATGAAGGTATCCAGGTTGCTCGCAGACAGCACGGTTGCCTGCCCGGCTCCGCCGGGCATCGCGGACCCCTTCATGGCCATCATGCCCATCATGGTAGACCTCATTTCGTCATGACAGGACAACACGATGGCTGACACGCTGGAGACGCTCAGGACGCTCTACTTCAACACGGCAAAAGCCACGGTCCAGAGGGATCTGGATCGCGCAATTGATTTGTTCAAGACGCTGAAGTCGGAAGACGACCGCGAAAAAGCGGCGGTGTTTATGGATGGACTGTCGCAGATGCGGTCGGAGTGGGGTGTGCGCCCGGGGCCTGCGGCTGGTACAAAGCCGAAGCGGTCGCCGGGGAAATCGTCACGGTCCTGACTTCGCCTGCGCGGCCAAGCGCACGACCCGGGCGGCCATTCACCGTCCACGCCACCACACCGGCATTGCCGACCTGCAGAACGATCTCGCGCGTGGCCTCGAATCGCTGACGTTCACCCGCGGCAAACACGCGCGCCGGCACCACGCGCCCATCGGTCGTCACCTGCACCCAGCAACTGTCTGAGGTCGTCAACTCAATCCACACCGGACTCGACGAGGGTGCCGACTCAGCCGTGGAGGGCGCCCCCCCCGGCGTGACCGCTGCCGTTGTTGACGCGACCTGCGTGATTTCCGGCGCGGG
>JBKJTD010000036.1:0-3734 GCA_046590915.1 Vicinamibacterales bacterium | reverse complement strand
GTGATTTCGGCCAGATCGCCCACGCGCCGACGCAATTCCTTCTCGGCATCGTTGAGGCTGGGCCGATATTTCGATGTCACCTGTGCGACGTGTGTCGCAATGGCGAGTTCGTCGGAGGCGGACTTGTCGACACCAAATCCGTTGATGGACAGAAACTGGATCATCTCGTGGGGAGGCGCGTCGGTGCCGCCACCCTCCACGTCAAACACGTTGAAAAACGCGCGCCCGAGCTGGTCGCCCACCCCTCGCAACCGCTGCCGCACGGCATCATCGAGCTGCGCCGGACGCACAAAAAAGAACCGGGTGAACGCCAGATTCGCCCCAAGCTGCGGGGCGTCGAGACAGGAAAACGTCATGTTCAGTAAGCTGCTATCGGTCCCGATACTCCATGCCTGCAACCAAACCCGCTCCCAACCGTGCTTCTCGTGTGCAACCGCGTGCAACGTCGCGCACACCCGACCCGGCGGAACGCTTCGAAACGGCCCGCCGGTTCCTGATGCGGACCGACCCCAGGCTCGCTGATGTCATCAAGCGCACGGGCAAACTCAGACCCTCATTCACTGAGCGCGATCCGTTCGACTCACTCGTCAGCGCGGTGATCTCACAGCAACTCTCCACCAAGGCCGCCGCAACGATTCGCGCGCGAGTGCTCGCACTGATGCCCACGCTCACGCCTCGCGCCCTCCTTGCACTTCCGGTCTTGGATCTGCGCGCGGCTGGACTAAGCGGACAGAAGGCCGCCTACCTTCGCGACCTGGCGGAGCGTGTCGAAGACGGGCGCCTCGACCTGCATCGCCTGAGCGCACTCACTGACGAAGAAGTTATCGAAGTGATTGTGGCGGTCAAGGGCTTTGGCCGGTGGACTGCGCAGATGTTCCTCATGTTCAGCCTCCATCGTCCCGACGTGTTGCCCACCGGCGACCTGGGGATTGTGAAGGGGTTCCAGAACGTCCTGGGGACGAAAAATCGCCCATCGCTGCGAACCATGGAGCGCGCGGCAAAGCAGTGGCAGCCGTATCGGTCGATCGCGTGCTGGTATCTGTGGCGGACACTTGAGTAAGCCATGACGACGGCAACACCTCCCGCATCGCGGGCGTATTGGATGGCGAGATGCTCCTGAGACGCCTGTTGTCTGCCGCGCTGCTGCTGTCATTGGCTGCGGCGACTCTCGCCCTTTGGGGAGTTGAGCGGGTCCGCGCTCGCGATCGCGCCAGGGCCGTTGAGTGGATGGCGGCCTCGTCACAGACGGACCTGATCCGTGCCCGCTGCGAGGCCAATCCGAAATGGTTCCTGGCTGGCCCGCGTGAAAGCGCGCCCTCGGCTGAGATGATGGCGAACCCCGACGCCGACGTTCTCGCGCCGCGACCGGATTCCAATATTCGCCCGGTTGAGTTTTTTGCCTATGACATCGAACTCATTGGGCAGAGCACGGCCGCGCCCCGACTGCCGCAGTCGATGCGGGCGTCGCTCAACCGCGGCGACATCACCGTGACCGAGTCATTTTCAACAGAAGCAGGCACCGGTGCGCAGTCGGCCATTGCCACACGCTGGGATGGCCCCTGCGCCGTGTTGTTGTTCCGCATGCATCCGCCGCCAGGCCAGCAGCGCGAACGTGCCCTTCTTTTTTCCGGGTTCACGATCGGGGCGTTTGTGGTGACGATGCTGGTGGCGTGGCCAGTGGACAGACGAATCCGCACAGTCGGATCGCAGATGCGGGCGTCCGCGCGCACGGAATATCGCGAACCGGCATCGGTGCGAGGGCGCGACGAACTGAGCCAGCTCGGGTTCGCCTTCAACGAAGCCGCCCTCGACATCAATCGTCTGCAGACCGATTTGCGCGACCGTGATGGCGACCAGCGGCGTTTTCTCACCTACATCACTGCCGACACCGATGCCGTGCTGCACTCGGCACTCACGTCAGCGGACTACTCCCGCATAGTCGAGGAAGCGCTGCGGCTCAGCAACGTGGCCGTCGGGGCTCATCTGCGCGATTCGGTCACGCGATCGCCTTCGCCTGTGGATGTGGCTGGCGTGGTCACCACGGTCGCGCGTGAGTTCGAACACCTTGCGTCGCTGCGACGCGTGGCCATAGACCTGCAGCGTCTTGATCCTGGTGTGCTGATCAGCGGGGAAGCCCTCTTTCTGGCGCAGGCCCTCCGCAACGTCCTGATGTTTGCCCTCGATCGCGAACCCGCCGGAGGTCGGATCATCGTGGAGCTCAAGAAGGGTGCTGGCCGGGAATTCTCGCTCAAAGTTGCCGATACCGGACCAAATGTGACCGACAGCGACGTGCGGAAACTCAACGCGGTACGTCGTTTCCGTGGAGACGAGGGACGCGGCGCGGAACTCCGCAACGACATCGGTCTCGGCCTCGCCGTCGTGCACGAGGTCTGTCACCGATTCCATCTCCAGCTGGCGTTTGAGCGTCCGGTCACGGGTGGTTTGTCGGTGGAGCTCGGCAGTCGCGAATAGCTGGAGAAGGTAGCCACGCCGCCCAAACTCTGATATCAAGAACCTCGTATGAGGTCCCTCCGCTTTGCCCTGCTTCTGACCCTGACCTGTTCCCTCACGTTGCCGCTGTCGTCCGGCCTCTCTGCGCAACAGGCGGCTAAGTGGAACATCAACGATCCCGTCGGCCCGACTTCGTCATTCGAGTTCGACACCAACGAGGGGACGTGGATGAACCTCGATGTGAGTCCAGACGGACGACAGGTCATCTTCGACTTGCTCGGTGACATTTACGTGATGCCGATCGCCGGCAGCGGCACACAACCAGCCACGCGACTGCTCGGCGGCGCAGCGTTCGACATGCAGCCTCGATTCAGTCCGGACGGATCGCGCGTGGCCTTCACGAGCGACCGCGATGGTTTGTGGAATATCTGGACGATGAAGGCCGATGGGACGGACCTGAAACAGGTGTCGAGAGACACAAAGTGGTTCATCAACAGTCCGACGTGGGCGCCTGATGGGCAGGCCATCTTCGCGCGTCGCCACTTCGTGACCACGCGGTCGCTGGGTGCTGGTGAAGTGTGGATGTTTCATCCAGGCGGTGGCGATGGCGTGCAAATCACGCAGCGTGAGAATGCGCAGAAGGACGTCGGCGAGCCGGCAGTGTCGCCCGATGGTCGGTACCTCTACTACTCAAAGGACGTGACGCCTGGGGCGTTGTTTGAATACAACAAGGACCCCAACGGTGTGATCTTCGCGGTCTTGCGCCGCGATTTGCAGAACGGACGTGAGCGGTCGTACGTGAATCGGCCTGGCGGGTCGGTGGCGCCGAGACCATCGCCCGACGGCAAGTGGCTGGCGTTTGTCCGACGCGTGCGCACGCAGAGTCATCTGTTTGTGAAGAACATCGAAACCGGTGAAGAGACGCCGGTCTTCAGTCGACTCGACAAGGACTTGCAGGAGGCATGGACCGTGCACGGTGTGTATCCGCAATACGCATGGACGCCGGATTCCTCGCGTGTGGTCATCTGGGGCGAGGGAAAGATCTGGAACGTGGATGTGGCCGCGAAGAGCGGTGTGGAAATCCCGTTCACAGCCCGGGTGCAGCAGACGCTGACCGCGCCGCTACGTTTTCCGATCGCGGTCCACGAGGACAACTTCGCTGTGAAGATGCTGCGCGACGTGACCGTGTCACCTGACGGCCGTCAGGTCGCGTTTAACGCGTTGGGCCGTCTCTATGTGCGCCCGTTGCCGACAGGCACCCCCACCCTCGCCACCAACCCCCC
>JBKJTD010000027.1:0-4589 GCA_046590915.1 Vicinamibacterales bacterium | reverse complement strand
AGTGCGGCCGCCTGGTCGTTCGGCTTGCTACGCCCCTGTTCCCACCGTTCGAGTGTCCGGGGATTGACTCCAATCCGGTGCGCAAACGCGGGCCTCGACATGTGCAGGCGTTCGCGCGTACTGCGAATGATCTGCTCATCGATCGGCGGCAGAGTGAGCCGCTCGATTTGGTGAGAGCGTAACGTGACGCGTTGCTCCCGGTGAGACCTCATCGCCGAGACCCCCTCCATCAACTCTCCAAAGAGATCACGCTTTGTTCGTTTGGTTGCGGCCACGTGGTTTCCTCCCTTGTCGTCGAACGTGCGGTTCCTGCCTGGTCTTCAGTTCTGCGTCCACTGCACTGCGCAACTGCGCCTTCTGAGTCGGTGTCAGGTCGTCGGCCTCGTCTTTCCCGTACAACGTGAACAGCCACACCTGGTGTTCATTAGGAAGGTGCAGGTAGATGATTCGCAGCCCACCACGCTTGCCCTTTCCACGGGTCTGGTCGCCCCATCGCAACTTCCGAAATCCACCCGTGCCGGCCATGACCTGGCCTGCATCGGGACGGTCGCTCAGAAAGAGCTGCAGTGCGAGCAGTCCGGCGTCATCGAGGTACTCGCCCACATAACGGGTGAAGGCGGGCGTCTCGAAGAACTCCACAGGTTGACCATACGCGCATTGCGTATGGTTTGCAACGGGCGGTCGGGGACACGGGTGAAGCGGTCGTGGCATGTGACACAGGGATTCGGAACCGCCGCGATGAGCCGAAAGCGAGTCGCGGCGCTTCCTCGAAGGCGTGCGGACCAGCCAATCTGAAGCGAATCGAAGATGAGGGGAAGAATTGGCTGGGACGCAGGGATTCGAACCCCAATAAGCAGAGTCAGAGTCTGCTGTCCTACCGTTGAACGACGTCCCAGCAAGGGTCGGGTCGACCGGGTGAACCTTTGTAAGTTAACAGGTCCCCGACCACACGGGCAAGTCCCGGCCTCAGGAAGATGCGAAGTCGGCCGCGCGTTCGCCGATCATCACACTGGCGGCGTGGGTCTGGCTGTTGACCACAGTCGGCATGACCGAGGCGTCCGCGACGCGAAGGCCGTCTATGCCGTGCACGCGCAGTTGCGCGTCAACGACCGCTTCACGTCCGGTGCCCATCCGGCAGGTGCCGCCGGGGTGGTAGATCGTAGACGCGGTGCGCCGGATAAAGGCACGCACCTGCTCGGCTGACACTTCCGTTTCAAGAGGATCCACCGCAGTGCCACGCAGCCGTTCGTAGGCCTTGGTGTGCGCGATGGCCCTCGCGAGTCGAACGCCCTCGACGGCCGCGTCCATGTCGCGGGCATCCGAGAAATAGCCCGCGTGGATCATCGGTGCGGCCAATGGATCGGCCGAACGCAGGCGAATAGACCCGCGACTGTGCGGCCGGCTGACCACCACCGAAAACGCAATTGCCTGATCGGGCGCACTCAGGCCACGCCCGACGTAGAACTGCAGATCTGGTGCCCCCTTGTTGATCCCCGAATGCGTGAGGAGGCCCGCCGACACCGACGACCGGGGCAGCATCGTCAACCCATTCCACCGAAGGCTAATGCGCGGATGATCGTGAAGGTTGCCACCGACGCCCGGAAGATCAAGCACGACCGGCACGCCGCGCGAACGGAGGTGGTCGGCAGGGCCCAGGCCCGAGAGCATCAGGATCTTCGGTGTTTCAATCGCGCCGGCGGAAACAACCACTTCCCGGGCGACACGCACACGCTCGGCAACGATGACGTCGTTGGTTGTGTTGCCGCGCAGGTATTCCACTCCCGTTACGCGCGTGCCGGTGAACAGCAGCCGCCGCACGTGGCACCACGGCCGCACGGTGAGATTTGGGCGTCCGAGTATCGGCTTGAGGTACCCGTCGGCGGCGGAGTGACGACGGCCGTCCTTTAGATTTTTCTGATAGAACCCCGCACCTTTTTCCTGCTGTGCTCCGTTGAAGTCCCACTTCGGGTCGGCCACGAAACCAAGATCACGCGCACCGGCCAGAAAAGCCTCGTGCCCCGCGTGTGGATCGGTCGTATCCGCCACGGCCACCGGGCCACCTACACCGTGAAACGGGGAGACCCCACGCGTGTTGTCTTCCGATTTGACGAAGTACGGCAACACCTCGCGGTAACTCCACGACGGACCCACCTCACGCGCCCACCCGTCGAAATCCAAGTGGTGACCGCGCACATACGCGGCCGCACCGATGGCACTCGATCCGCCGTAGGTCTTGCCGCGGGGCCAACCAATGGTCCGTCCACCAAGGCCAGGCTCAGGCTGAGTCGCGTAGTTCCAATCCACCTCTGACCCTGAAAGCGCCGTCCACTGCCCGATTATCGGAATCAGGGGATTGGTGTCTGGCCCACCCGCTTCGAGCAAAAGGACCCGCACCTGCGGATCAGCCGAGAGACGGTTGACGACCACGCATCCACTCGACCCTGCGCCGATCACGACGTAATCAAAGTCGTCGTCCGCGCGAAGTGCGACGCGGGGGGCAAGTGCCGTCATCGCGCCCAAGGCAAAGGTGGACTTGATGAATGAACGACGCGTCTTCAAATCTACCGGCCCTCAAACCAGAAGGGTGGGCGTTTTTCGGTGCTGCCGACGATGTTGAGCAGGCCGTCCATGAGACGGCCGTTGAGCATCACCATGTGCACAAACTCGGTGTTGCGAATGTTCTCGATCGGGTTGCGGTCGAGAATCACCAGGTCCGCGAGTTTCCCAACTTCAATGGAGCCGATCTCCTTGTCGAGGCCGAGCGTCTTCGCGCCGTTAATCGTCGCTGCCTGGATCGCCTCCAGCGAGGTCATGCCACCCTGGGCAAGCATCCACGTTTCCCAGTGCGCCCCCATGCCGTGTATCTGGCCGTGCGCACCCATATTCACGATGCCACCCATATCGTGAAGCTTCTTCGCACTCTTCGACACGAGCACATGTCCGTAGTCGTTTTCCTCGGCCATCATGCGACGACGGGACCTGGAGTCAATGGCGTCGCGCGGAGTAAACCTCAGCAGGCGCTCGTTCTCCCACACGTTGGTGTTCTGATACCAGTAGTACTCGCCCGAGAGCGATCCGTACGACACGATCAACGTCGGCGTGTACCCCACCTGGCTCTTCGCAAACACCGTCAAGATGTCCTTGTAGAGCACGGGCGGCGGCAGGTTGTGCTCCACGGTGGTGTGTCCGTCCAGAATCTGCGTCGCGTTCTGGTAATAGAGCGAGCCGCCTTCGGGTACGACCTGCATCTGCAGTTCACGTGCGGCTTTCACGATCATCTGCCGCGCATCACGGCGCTGCTGGTTGTAACTCTTGGCACTCCACGCGCCGACAGCCTTCAGACGCCGCAAACTCGACAGCGCATCCTCGTAAGAATCGATCTGCGACTTGAAGTTGGTCTCCGCGCCATACAGGATGCGACCCGTTGAGTACAGACGCGGCCCCAGCTTCTTGCCTGCGCGGATCATCTCCGCGTTGGCAAAAACCATTTCCAGATCGTTCGACGGATCATGCATCGTCGTCACACCAAACGCGAGATTGGTCTGGAGCACCCACGACTGATTGGCAGGAATGCCGTCGCCTTCGCCACCGACGTGCGCGTGCGCGTCAATGAGCCCGGGAATGATTGTTTTGCCGCGCAGATCCACACGACGGGCATTGGCGGGAATCTGCACACGCGCCGCCGGACCCACCGCGACGATCTTGTTGTTCTCCACCACCACTGTGCCGTTTTCGATCACGGCCGGCGCACCCGCTGCCTGCGCCATTGTCACGATGCGAGCGCCGGTCAGGGCGATGACACCAGTTGGCGTGTCGGAAGGCGTCGTGAAGCCGATGTTGATGCCCGTCGTTTCAGGTTCGTCTGCGCGCTCGAGGCCGGAGTTCAGGAATGTGAACGTGCGGGACAGGTCGCGCGAGAACAGTTCCGGTCCCAGCGACCAGTGCACGCGCTGACTGTCGGCCGACCAATGCAGGAAGAACCCGGCGTCGCGAGAGATCCTTGTCTGCGGCGTCATGTTGCTGCCTGGACCGATCGACACCGGCCGGCCGGTCCGCGGGAACGGCATCACCCAAGTCCGCCACCGCTCGTGGAACGCGACCCACTTGCCGTCTGGAGACGGCGCGATCTCCATGGCGTTGGCCGACTGTAGGTGCACCTGTTCATCGAAGCCTGCGGGCCGGCTCAGACCCGCTTCCCCGGCGAGTTCAAACGCAACGCTCGCCAATACAAATTGATCGCGCTGCTCGCGGAAGTACAGGCGTTTGCCGGTGTGGTCAAACTCGGGCTCAAAGCCACCATCGCGGACCAGGCGCGGGGCCGACGAACCGTCAGCCGCCACGACATACAGGCCAGGCTCACCCACGTTTCGGTCAGGTCGCACCCCATCTGTACCGGTCTTCCGATACGTGATCCAGCGACCGTCGCGGGAGAACGACGCCTCGATGTAGTGGCCGGGTGTCGTCACCACGTCTCGTGACGTTTTGTCGGCCACGTCGAGCACTTTGACCCGACCAAGATCGGTGTCATTCCACGAGGTGTAGACAATCGATCGCCCGTCTGGCGACCAGGACGGATCGAGTTCGAGGGT
>JBKJTD010000022.1:0-15151 GCA_046590915.1 Vicinamibacterales bacterium | reverse complement strand
GCCACTCGCCGTCGTCGCTGCGCCATGAAGCGCCGCGTCTGAACCGCAGCGGCGCGGCGTAGATGGCTTCCTGACCAAGCGAACGGAAACCCTTGCCTTGAAACGACGCGGCGCCGTATCGCACTTCACCGCCCGAGAAGAACTGCTTGAGCCGATTGTCGACCGCGCGCGTCAGCACCATGCCGCGCCACATCTCGACCCGCTCCTGGTCGGTCAGACTGTGCGCGATCGACGACCGCGCAAAAAAACCATCAACGGCCTCGATGAGTTCGGTGGCCGCCTGCACGGCGCGTGTTTCGCTGGTGACGCCGGGCGTGGTCTCCACGCCTGGAAAGGCGAGGCTGGTCAGGTGGGTCCTGATCGCATCCGGCAATACCTTGCGCAGGTGCGCCCGGGCTCGTGAGAGATCGGTCACGTTCAGCGCGTCAAACGCGCCAAGAACCACTGGTAAACCGAACGGATGCCGTTCGGCAACAAACGCGCGCAAACTCTCCCGCAAAGGGCTGTGAATCTTCCGACTTGCCACCGCGAAACTTTACCGGAAAATCACGTCCCCTGCCGGCGCGCTCGATGCGTCGCGGTGGCCGTCCACGGGTCGTCGGGCCACGGATGTTTCGGATAGCGGCCCCGGAGCTCCCTGCGCACCTCCGGGTAACCGCGCGACCAAAAGCTCTGAAGGTCGCGCGTGACCTGCACGGGACGCTGGTTCGGTGCAAGGAGCACAAACGTCACGGGCACTCGGTCCGGCCCAAGCACCGGTGTCTGTGCAAGGCCGAAGACCTCCTGCAGTTTCACCGACACCTCCACCGCCCCATCGTCTCGATAGACGATGCGGTGCTCGCGGCCGCTCGGGACACGAAGCACGTCGGGCGCGAGCCGCGCCAGATCGGCGCGGATGGCACCGGGCAGATGCGCCTCGAGTTGCACGTCGGCAAGGCGCGTGACTCCGATCACGGCGGCGGACACAAGCATTGGGATATCGATCGAAAGGCCGGCAAATTTGAGACGTTGCACAAGGCGCGTGTCCGAGGCGTTACGCTCGCGACCAAGGTAGGCCTCCGCGAGCAGCCGGCCTGATTCCAAGGGGTCTGCGGTCACGGCATATTCGCGTAATGTCACTGCACCATAACGCTCGATGCGTCGGGCGCGCACAGTACCGGACGATTCGTCAAATGAGTGGACGATGGCGGTGTCGGTCGGACTGAGCCACTCGGCATCCACTGCGCTCGCGAGGCGAATCAGCGCTTCGCCGCCAGACAGGCTTCCGACGTCGACCGCCACCACAAATTCGGCGTGCCGCACTCCGCTCTCCCTCGACAGTGTGGCCCCGGTCCCGGAGGCAAGCAGAAACGTATCCTTGCCCGTCGCACGCCGGCGGGCCACACGATCGGGATAGGCGGCCAGCACCGCCCGCCGCAGGTCCTGGTCGGTGACGTCCGTTGCGCCGCCCTCACTCAACTGCCGCACAACCTGTCGCAGGTGCGCGGATACGTGCGCATCGTCGCCAAACACATACACGTCCGAGTCGCGCGTCTCGCCCGCAACAGCCGCATGCAGTCGAGCGCCGTCGGAGAGCGACGCACACACCCGCGCCGCGCGGGGAGCGCGACCTGCCGCCACCAGCAATCGGGCCAATCGCGGATGCAGGGGCAGACGACGCATCGCATGACCGTCGGCGGTGAGTCGTCGGTCGTTGTCGATGGCGCCCAGTTGGTGCAGCAGCAACAGCGCGGCGTCCAGAGCATGCGGCGCCGGTGCCTCGAACCACTCGAATGTGCGCGGGTCCCCGCCCCAGGCAGCGACATCAAGCGCCGGCCCGGCGAGGTCCACGCGCAAAATCTCGGGTTCGCGGTGCGGGCGCAGGCGATCGCGGCCGTCCCACAGCCTGAACACGACCCCAGCCTGTGTTCGCCCAGCTCGGCCGGCACGTTGATCGGCCGAGTCGATGGTCACGCGCTCGGTCACCAACGTGTCGAGCCCCCGCGTGGCATCGTACCGCGCGACCCGTTGCAGGCCCGTGTCCACAACCGCCGTGACGTCGGGAACGGTGACGGTGGTTTCTGCAAGGTTTGTCGCGAGCACAATGCGCGGGCCATCGGTGGGCGCGAGCGCGCGATCCTGTTCGTCCGCATCCAGTCCACCGTGCAGCGGCAGCACCGGCCATGGCACACCCTGCAGCGCACGCGCGACGTCTTGAATTTCGCGCGCTCCTGGCAAAAAACACAACACGGCGCCGCCCGTGCTGCCGGCAAGTTGCCGAGCCGCATCCGCCACCGACAGACCGGGATGATGGCTCACCTCGAGGCTGAACTGTCTTCCCGGAACCGTGATGACGGGGCACCCGCCAAGAAATGCCGAGACACGAGCAGGGTCGATGGTGGCGGACATCACCACCAGTCGCAGATCGTCGCGCGCCATCCAGGCGTGACGCGCCAGAGCGAGTCCCAGATCGGCGTGAATGCTGCGCTCGTGGAACTCGTCGAGCACCACCGTCCGTACCGCCGACAGCAGCGGGTCCTGATGCAACATCGCCGTCAGCACGCCTTCAGTGGCGATCGTCAGCAGGGTGTCCTTGGATACGCGCCGGTCGAAGCGCACGTGCCATCCGACCTCCCGCCCAACCGTCCAGCCGCGTTCATCGGCAATGCGCCTGGCGATGGCGCGAGCGGCCACGCGCCGAGGCTGCAACACAAGTACGGGACCGTCCTGGACCAATGCCGGCGGGACACGGGTGGTTTTGCCCGCGCCCGGCGCCGCGACCACGACGACCGCTCGGTGCACGGACAGGGCGTCCTGGACGTGCGGGAGATGGTCGTCAATCGGCAATCGCACACGCCAACTATACGGAACCCCTGTGGCGTCACGTGAGTTCCGCCATAAACGAACCATAATCACTGTCACATGTCGAACGGTCGTTCGTTTTCAGATCTGGTCTCGGGCGCGCTGATTGCCGCGCCGATGACAAAAGGCTCCAATCTGCCGTACCGCCAGCTTTGCATGGAGCTCGGCGCCCGTGTCCTCATCAGCGAAATGGTGGTCGCCAGACGCCTCAAACAGCGCAAACGCGGCGAGTTTGCGCTCATCAGGCGCGCACCTGACGAGCCCGTGTTTGCCGTACAGCTTGCCGGCAACAAGCCGGAGGAGATGGCGTGGGCCGCTGCTCTGGTGGAAGCCCGAGGGGCCGACTTCGTCGACATCAACCTTGGATGCCCGATTGATCACTTCACGCGCATGGGCCTGGGCGCCGCGCTTGGCCGCCAACCCTCACGCGTACGGAAGATCGTCGAGGCCATGAAAGCCGCCGTCACCGTACCAGTGACGGTCAAGATTCGCCTCGGTTGGAAAGCAGACCAGTTGAATTATCTCGACCTGGCGAAGGCGGCCGTGGAGGGCGGAGCCGACGGCGTGTTCGTGCACGGCCGCACTCGCGAAGCGCGATATCGCCATCCGGCCGACTGGACGGCCATTGCGGAAATTGCCGCAGCGGTCGCAGTGCCGGTGGTGGGCAACGGCGACCTGCTGTTTCCGCACGATGTACATCACCACCTGTCGACCTCCGGCTGCGCCGCTGTGATGACGGCGCGCGGTGCGTTGATCAAACCGTGGCTCTTCCGCGAGGTCAGCGACGGCTACTGGGACATCACCGCCGACGAACGCGTCACGTTGTACCGGCGATACGTGGAGCTGGCCCTCAATCACTGGGGCGGCGACGAACACGGCCGCGAACGTGTGCGCGACTTTCTGCGCTGGCACGTCGGCTTCTGGTGTCGATACGTCCCTCGTCGCGCTGACGGCACATGGCCGACGATGCAACTGCGCGAAGCGCTGGAGGCGCCGCGGTCCCCACTTGAAGGCCTGCTTGCACGCACCGACGACCTCGCACTCGATTACGTCACCGATGAATTGATGCGCGACGGCGACTTCCAGACGCCGCCACCAGTTCCCGAAGCTCGCCCCGACACCCGTTCCCGCCAGGATGATGCGGTGGAGGCCGGGTGATTCCACTCGTCCTGATGCTGTGGCTCAGCGCCGGAGCCAGCGGCGAGAGCGGGCGGGTCACCGTCGTGGTCGTCGTGGCGGGAACGCCCTTCACATTCGCAGTGCCCCTCACTGAGGGAGTGGCGTATCGGGAGATCGTCACCGTTGCCGGATCACGGACAAGCCAGCGCGAGGTCGGCGTGTCCACGCAGGCGACACTTGATGCGGCGGCGATGTTGGATCTGCGCGGAATTGCAACCGACGATCCCATGCGCGCGGTGCAGGCTCTGCCCGGCGTTGTCACTGGTGACGACTTTCAGGCGGAGTTCTCCGTGCGGGGATCGGCATTCCGGCACGTGGGTTTGGTGATCGACGACACACCATCACCACTGCTGCTGCACGCAGTACGCGGCCGGGACGACACGGGTTCGCTGGCGATGGTGAATGCCGATCTGCTCGATCGCGCGTCGCTGCTGTCGGGCCCCCACCCGCAACGCCACGGCGAGTGGCTCGGAGCCACACTGGAATTCGGCCTGCGCCAGGGCACGCGCGATCGCACGCGAGTGCACGGCACCATCAGCGGCACCAGCGCGGCGCTCGTCATGGAGGGACCATTGGGACGACGCGCGAAAGGCGCGTGGATCTTTTCTATTCGGAAAAGTTACGTCGACTGGCTGATTCGCAAGCTCGATCCCGACATCGTCAGCACAATCGGCTTCACGGACGCGCAGAGCAAGTTTGTGTGGGACCTGACCAGGCGTCAGCAGCTGCACGTGGTACTGACCGGGGGCGAGGCGATCTACAGGGAGCCAGAAACGTCACTCGCCAACGGGTTGCACAAAGCTGTCTCGGTGGGGGCGCTGGCCTCGGTCGCGTGGCTCTACACGGGCGACCTTCTGACACTTCGGCAGCGGGTGTCACTCACCACCAGCCGCTTTACCAATACGGGGATGCTCGATCAGGTGCAGGGCCGCGGCGTCACCACGACGACGATGTGGCGCGGTGACGCCTCACGCGCCTTCGGCACACGCTGGCTTGTGGAAGGCGGCGGGCAGGGCGCGCAGACCACGTTCGACCAGACGTTGACGCGGTTTGTCCGGGCGGGCCAGTTGGTGAGACCGACCCTGTCACGCGCGCTCTCCGGTTCGAGAGACGTCGTGTCCGCGTGGGGACAGACCACGTTTCAAGGCCAGCGCGGCGGCCTGGTCATGGGTGCGCGCGCCGTGCGAGCCACGGCCCCGAGCGACCAGTGGGTGACGCCGTGGGCCCTGGCCGAGTTTCGGCTCGGCAGGGTCACGACACGACTCAGTGCCGGACCGTCTCGCCAGCTTCCCCCGCTCGAACTGCACGGCACCACAAGTGACGTGGCCATTGAACGCGCACGCAACGCAGACGCGAGTCTCGAGCTCCGTCTTTGGCGTTCGCTCCGGCTGCAGGCTACCGCATTCCACCGACAGGAACACAACATCCTTCGACCGGTGGATGAAGCTCGACTGTCCGCCGGCATCTACGTGCCCGAAGCCGTGTTCCCTGTTGGAGCCTCACGTCTTGACGGCACCAGTCGGGGAGTGGATGTGCTGCTCCAAAGAACCACCAACAAGGGCTTGTCCGGGTGGGTGGCCTACACGTGGGCGCGAACGCGCCACACCGATCGCATCAGCCGCGAACAGTTTGACGCCGACTACGATCAGCGGCACACCATCAACGTGTTTCTCCAACACCGGTTCTCACCTCGGTCGGCGGTGAACGCCAAGCTGCGTCTGGGGAGCAACGTGCCGGTCGCGGGCTACTTCAGGGGGAACACCTCACAGCTGTTTCTCGCAGAAACACGTAATCAGGTGCGCCTGCCCTGGTACGTGCGACTTGACCTGCGCGCGAGTCGAGTGGTGACTATCAAAAAGCGCAGGGTGACGCTGTTTGCCGAACTGGTGAACGCCCTCGGCCGCCGGAATCTCGGGCTGTCAGATGGTTTCGTTCGTCTGCCCGGATTCGGGGCGGCGTTCTACACGGAGAAGTTGATCCCGCGCATCCCGTCGGTCGGATTTCAAATCAGCTTCTGAGCCACCGGCAACTCGCCAACAGGCGTAGACTCGTCGGTCATGCCCCATTTACATCGTGCGCTGATCGCATCCGTGTGCCTGCTGTCGTCGTCGCTGGTCGTTGGTCAACAGGGTCAGCCGGGTGTCCAGACATGGCCCCAGTTTCGCGGTACCTCGGCCAACGGCGTCGCTGACGGCACCAAGCTGCCCGATACGTGGAATGGGACCGGCGACAACGTCCGTTGGAAAGTCAAAATTCCCGGTCTCTCACATGCGAGCCCCATCGTCTGGGGCGATCGCATCTATGTGACGACGGCCGTCAGCAGTCGGGCGAACGCCACGTTCAAGCCAGGCCTGTATGGCGATGGCACGGGCTCGGACGACAAAAGTGTGCACAAGTGGATCGTCATGGCGCTCGACCGCACGTCAGGCCACGTGGTATGGGAACGTGTGGCCTACGAAGGCGTTCCCAAAGAGGTCCGCCACGTGAAGTCCACCTACGCCAGTGCGACCCCCGCCACCGACGGCCGGATCGTCGTCGCCTGGTTCGGATCACAGGGCCTCTACGCCTTCGACATGGATGGCAAACCACTGTGGTCGCGCGATCTCGGACGCCTCGATGTCGGGGCGTACAACGCGCCGGAGATTGAATGGGGCGTCGCAAGTTCGCCGATCATCGCGGATAACCGAGTGTTTGTGCAGGCCGACCAGCAGAAGGGCTCGTACTTGCTCGCAGTGGACGCGCGCACTGGTTTGGACCTCTGGCGTGCGGAGCGCGATGAGTTGTCGTCGTGGGCCACGCCGGCGGTGTATCGCAGTGCGCGCGCAGGCGTGCGCTCCGAACTGATCACCAATTCGCCGAAGCGGGTTCGGGGGTATGACCCAGCCACAGGCAAGGAGTTGTGGCACGCCGGCGGCAGTTCGATGATCACGGCGCCCACCCCGATCTACACCGACCAACTCATCATCGTCGCCAGTGGACGCGCGCCGGAGCGCCCCATCTTCGCGATTCGTCCCGGTGCACAAGGGGACATCACGCCACAGACGCCTGGAGCCGCGAAATCGCTCGCGTGGTACAAGACCGCGCGCGGCTCCTACATGCCCACGCCGGTAATTTATGACGGACGGCTATACGTGTTGTCGAATCAGGGACTGCTCGATGCGTACGACCTCACCACAGGCGCGGAGGTCTATCGGCAGCGCCTGAATCACCAGGGCAGCGGCTTCAGTGCCTCACCCGTCGCCGCTGACGGCAAGTTGTATTTGGCAAGTGAAGACGGGGAAATGTTCGTGGTGCGCGCGGGCCCGGAGTTCGCGATTCTTGCCACCAACGTGATGGGTGAGCCCCTCATGGCCACGCCGGCCCTCGCGGGCGGCACTATGTTCATCAGAGGCGAGCATCATCTCTTTGCCGTCGGGCGTTAGCGCATGTAGCCGCCGGTCAGCGGTCTTCGTAAGGCGTCGGCTTTAGCCGCGCCAGAGCGGCGGACACTGAAGGTCACGCCCTACCCGCACGTGACGCCGGTGCCGCCAATTCCGCAGTACCCGTTCGGGTTTTTCTCCAGGTAGCGCTGGTGGTACTCCTCCGCGAGGTAATAGGGCGGCGCAGGCGCGATCTGGGTCGTGATCGGACCAAAGCGATGCTCCCCGAGGCGCGCTTCGTACGCGCGTTTTGACGCTTCCGCAGCAGCCTGCTGCTCGGCCGAATACGTGAAGATCGCGGATCGATACTGCGTGCCGACGTCATTGCCCTGCCGATTGCCCTGCGTGGGATCGTGGTTCTCCCAGAACACGCGCAACAAATCACCGTAGGACACCTGCGCCGGATCAAAAACAACGCGCACGACTTCAGCGTGCCCTGTGGCTCCCGAACACACCTGCTCATACGTCGGGTCCTTGCGGGCACCGCCGGCGTAACCGACCGAGGTGCTCACCACTCCTGGGATGACCCAGAACTTCCGTTCGACCCCCCAGAAACACCCCATCCCGAATACAGCTTCTTCTTGCGTCATGACTTCGAGTCCTTTGGTTCAAACGCCAACGCCACACCATTCATGCAATAGCGCTGGCCGGTCGGCTTCGGCCCGTCAGGAAACACATGCCCGAGGTGGCCACCACACGTCGCACAGATCGCTTCCGTGCGCGTCATCCCGTGCGAGGTGTCGGTCCTGGTCGTGACGGTCCCAGGCAACGCGTCATAAAAACTTGGCCAGCCAGACCCACTTTCGAATTTGGTGTCCGAGGGAAACAAGGGCGTGCCGCACCCGGCGCACTTGAACGTTCCCACCCGCTTTTCCTGGTTCAGCGGACTGGCGCCCCGCGGCTCCGTGCCATGCTCCCGCAACACCCGGTATTGGTCCGGGGTCAGACTTTCCTTCCACTCCACGTCAGTCTTGTTCAGCTTGTCCACCCTTGTAGGATGCCACACCACATAGAATCTGCCCATGGGTCGCCATCTTCTGTTCCTGTTTGCCATCGTCACCGCGGTCATCACGGTTGCCACGGTGCTGGTCGTCTCGCGACACGTGCCACGGCGGTCCCTGATTGGTCCTGGAATCCCCGAGGCCCTGGCCAACGACAGGGCGGCCCGCATCCGGGACCTCACGTATGAGGCGTCGTTTCACGTGCCGGCCTCACGTGAAGAACCGGTACGCGGTGAACTGACCGCACGCTTCCTCCTCACGTCGGCCGACGGCGACCTCGCGTTTGATTTTGTGCAGCCCGCCGACAAGTTGCTCAGCGCCCGGGTCAACGGCGCGGCCACCGATGCCGTGGTGCCGCGCGACGGGCACCTCGTCATTCCGGCGTCCCTGCTCAACGCCAACAGCGTCAACGAAGTCACGTTTGCATTTGTTGCCGGTGACGAGGCGCTCAACAGACAGGACGAACTGCTGTACACGTTGTTCGTGCCGGCACGGGCCTCGCTGACGCTGCCGGTGTTTGATCAACCCGATTTGAAAGGACGATGGATTGTCTCGCTGAATGTGCCTGCAGGCTGGGCCGCAGTGGCCAATGGCGCTCAGACCGGCCGGATTGAGAGTGAGGGCCGCACCGAGTTTATTTTTGCGGCGACTGAGCCGCTGCCCACGTACCTGGTGGCGTTTGCCGCCGGCAAGTTCGCGATGGAAACCTCCGAGCGTGCCGGGCGCACGTTTCGCATGTTTCATCGCGAGACCGATGCCGACAAGGTCCGCCGTAACGCAGATGCGGTGTTTGATCTGCATGCGTCGGCGCTCGCCTGGATGGAGGACTACACGTCGGTTGCCTATCCCTTCGGCAAGTTCGATTTTGTGCTGATCCCGTCGTTCCAGTTCGGCGGCATGGAGCACGCGGGGGCCGTGTTCTACAACCAGTCGTCGCTGCTGCTCGATGAATCCGCAACACAAAACCAGCGGCTTGGGCGCGCCAGTCTGATTGCCCATGAGACCGCGCATATGTGGTTTGGCGATCTGGTCACCATGCGATGGTTCAACGACGTCTGGATGAAGGAGGTCTTTGCGAACTTCATGGCCGCGAAGATCGTGAATCCCTCGTTCCCGGAGGTGAATCACCCGCTGCGGTTCCTGTACTCGCACTACCCGGCCGCGTATGACGTCGACCGCACTGCTGGTGCCAACCCGATTCGCCAACCTCTCGAGAATCTCCGCGACGCCGGCTCTCTCTACGGCGCCATCATCTATCAGAAGGCGCCCATCGTCATGCGCCAACTCGAACGCCTGATGGGTGAGGATGCATTTCGCGACGGCCTGCGCGAGTATCTGCGCACGTATGCGATGTCTAACGCGACATGGCCGGATCTGATTGCGATTCTCGACCCGCGCACCCCGACGGACCTCGTGGCGTGGAGCCGCGCCTGGGTCGAGGAACGCGGTCGGCCGCGCATCCACCTGGACGTCGCTCATCCGTCACCAGGCACGACAACGATCGGCCTCCGCAGTGAAGACCCGATGGGCCGCGCACTGGTCTGGCCGCAGGCGCTGACAATGGTGCTGGGTGACAGGGAGCGGTCTGCCAGCGTTGACCTGTCGCTCGATGCATCAGGCTCGGCATCGGCCACGCACACTGCAGCGACGTTTTCCGACGCGCCGCGCTGGGTGCTGCCCACCGGCGGCGGTCTCGGGTACGGTGATTTTGTCGTGCCGTCCGACATGCTTGTGCGCCTCTCAGAGGACCTCGCAGTCATTCTGAACCCGCTGAGC
The DNA here is from genome assembly GCA_046590915.1 of Vicinamibacterales bacterium. Taxonomy (GTDB): domain Bacteria; phylum Acidobacteriota; class Vicinamibacteria; order Vicinamibacterales; family SCN-69-37; genus SYFT01. The sequence continues at coordinate 4,935 of JBKJTD010000022.1, read as the reverse complement.
CGGGGAGCCGCGCTCGTGACCTTGTGGGAGTCGATGCTTGAGGGGCGCCTGTCTCCCGTCACGTTGCGTGACGCGTTGCTGCGCAGCGTCGCGGTGGAACGTGACGAACTCAATCTGGCGCGGCAGTTGGGGTATCTGCAGACACTCTTCTGGCGATTTGCCACGCCGGCAGATCGACCGGCGCTGGCAGCGCAACTCGAGCCGATCCTGCGATCCGGACTGAGCCGCGCCGCGGGGACCAGCCTCAAGAGTGTCTGGTTCAACGCCATCAAGAACACGGCATTGAGCGAAGACACCGTGACGTTTTTGACTGACGTCTGGCGCAAGCGCATCACCATCGACGGCCTGCCCTTTTCCGAGAACGACGAGGCGGATCTCGCGATGGAACTCGCGCTACGAGGTGTGGATGTGCTCGACGAACAGGAAGCGCGCATCAAGAATCCCGATCGCAAGTCCCGGTTTGCATTTGTCCGGCCGTCCGTCTCGGCCAGTCCTGCTGACCGAGAGGCCTTGTTTGCGCGCTTTCGTCAGGTCGAACATCGGCGGCGTGAAGCCTGGGTGCTCGAGTCGATGGCCTACATCCATCACCCGCTGCGGTCGGCTCAGGCGGAGCATCTTGTTGTGCCCGCGCTGCAGATGGTTCGCGAGATTCGCGATACAGGTGACATCTTCTTCCCGAAGCGCTGGGCTGACGCCACGCTGGGCGGACATCAGTCGCCGGCCACTGCCGCGGCAGTCAGAGCCTTTATTGATGGACTGCCCCCGGACTACGCGGAGCGCCTGCGCTGGGTGCTCGAAGCGTCGGCAGATTCTCTATTCAGGGCGGCGAGGTAATCATGCAACCTGTCGAACTCGGCCCCATTGGTCCTGAAGAACAGACCAGTACGCCTCTGGATCTGTTCCTCATTTTTGTCGGCGCCAACATCGTGGCCACCACGTTGCAGGTCGGTGCAAGTCTGCCGGCGTCATTCACGTTGGGCACGGCACTGGGTGTCATCGGGGGCGGCGCCGTGGCGGGTGCGCTGCTGACCGCCGCGCTCGCGCCCGTGGGATCGCGACTGCGGGTGCCGTCGATTGTGGCGTCACGGGCGGCGCTCGGGACGGGCGGGGCGCAGGCGCTTGCGGGAATCCTGTTTGTCACCAACTTTGCGTGGATCGCATTGAACAACGTGATTGCTGCGTCGATTACGACGCAGGTCACAGGCGTCGGCAACACCGGTGTCTGGAGCGTCGGGCTGGGGCTGGCAGCGACAGTCATCGTCTTGGGCGGTCCCAGAGTCGCTGCCATCGTTGATCGAGTGGCCGTACCGCTGTTGATGCTGTCTGGCGCGGTGTTCACTGTCGCTGTGCTGCGGGCGCCGGCGCCTCAGTGGCCAACGGGCCCTGTCAATGCGGGCGAGATCACGCGTGGCCTCGATATCGTCATCGGGTACCAGGCATCCTGGTTGCTGATGTTCGCAGACTATCCCCGGTTTGTGCGATCACCACGGCACGCCGGTATCGCGGTCTTCTTCGGCCTTGCTCTCACATCGCTGTGGTTCATGCCGCTTGGGCTCGTGGCCTCCGCGGTGGCCGGGTCAGGCGATCCCGGAGCGATGGTGACCGCGCTCAACCTCGGCGTGTGGGGGGCACTGCTGGTCGCGGTGGCCGCGCTGACGACGAACTTTGTGAATATCTACATGTCGGCACTGGCGCTCAAGAGCCTGCGGCCGACATTGAGCGGGGCGGCGGGTGTGTGGCTGATTGGCGGTGTCGGTGCCGCACTCGGACTCTTCTCAATGGACTGGCTCGAACGGTTTGCGTCGTTCACGCTGATCCTGGCCTCGCTGCTCGTCCCCATTGGCGGGCTGTTGCTGGCGCACTTCTTTGTGCTCAGGCCGCCGACCGACGTGCCGGCGTTGTACGCCCCGCGCACCGGCCGTGCCGCGTGGTCACTGCCAGGGCTGGCAGCATGGCTGACGGGCGCGGTCGTGTTCCATCTCGCGTCGTCAATCGGCGGAACCCTGCCGAGTCTGGTCGCCACGATCGTTGTGTACCTCGTGTTGTCCAAGCAACGCAGAGGCGGCCGGCTCCAGGTCGGACCTGCGTGATACGGACTGACCTGGCTTCGCTTTGCACACACGGCCGATACGGATGTACATGAAAGAGCCGGGGATACGCCCTGCGGTCGTGAATCTGTCACACTCGTAGCACGGCCATGTTCGACCTCGACTCGCTGCTTCACACCCATTTTGGTCACGCGGCATTCAGACCGGCACAGGCGCCCATCGTGCAGGCCGCGATTGATGGTGCCGACCTGCTGGCTGTCATGCCCACAGGCGCCGGTAAATCGCTGTGCTTTCAGTTGCCTGCCGTCGTGTTACCAGGCGTGAGCCTGGTGATCTCCCCGCTCATTTCTTTGATGAAAGACCAAGTGGACGAACTCGTCCGCCGCGGGATTGGGGCCATTGCGCTGCACTCGATGCAGTCGGCAGAGGAACGACGAGATGCGCTGGCTGATGTGCGGTCGGGCCGCGTGCGCCTGCTCTACGTGGCGCCGGAACGTTTGGCCTCGCAGCACTTCGTCAACCTCCTGCGCGACATTCCCATCTCGCGATTCGTCGTGGACGAAGCCCACTGCGTCTCCGACTGGGGTCACGACTTCCGCCCCGACTACCGTCGTCTGGCGCCTGTGGCCGAGGCGCTGCGCCGCAGCGACGGACTGCCGGGACGTCCGCCCATCCTGGCGTTCACCGCCACCGCCACTCCCGAGGTGCGCGATGACATTACGTCGTTGCTCGACATGCACGACCCGCAGGTCTTTGTCTCGGGATTTGATCGACCCAATATCGAGCTGCACGTCCGCCCCGTCTCCGGCGACCGCGAAAAGCGCGCGCTGCTGCCGGAGATCGTCGGCGCGCGGCGATCACTCGTGTATGCGTCCACCAGAAAGAGTGCCGAAGATGCGGCAGAGACCCTCGCGGGCGCAGGCTTTGCCGCTGCGGCGTATCACGCGGGCCTGAGCGACACCGAGCGCACACGCGTACAGGAAGCCTTCGCCGACGGCTCCCTCACCGTCGTCTGTGCCACCAACGCGTTTGGGATGGGCATCGACCGTCCCGACCTGGAAGTGGTCGTCCACAAGGACATCCCCGGGTCGCTCGAAGCCTATTACCAGGAGGTCGGTCGTGTCGGGCGTGATGGACGACGAGCGACGGCGACCTTGTTCTGGAATTACGCGGACGTCAAGACGCGGGAGTTCTTGATTGAACGGCGCAGCGAAGAGGACTCCGACAGCGCCGAACCGCTTGATCCGCACGAATTAAGTCGGCGTACCGAGCTTGAACGACTCAAGCTGCGACGCATGGTGTCGTATGCGGACTCCTCGGCGTGCCTCCGCAACACGATCCTCAAGTATTTCGGCGATCCCGCTGCCGGTGCCGATTGCCTGTCGTGTGGCAATTGCATGAGACGCAGCACCCTGCATCCCGATCAGGTGCTGCATGTGCGCAAGATCCTGTCGGGCATCGCGCGTGGTGGGGAACGATGGGGCCGACGCAAGATCGCGGCGATGCTTACCGGTCACACAGAGGACCTGCCGCCGTCGCTCGTGGACCTCTCAACGACTGGGATCTTGCGCGATCATGATCCTCGTCTGATTGAAAAGTGGATCGATGCACTTGAAGGCGCCGGCGCCGTCGCCAGTTCGCCCGACCTGTATCGCACCGTGCGGCTCACGGCCCTTGGCCGTGAGGTGATGGCGGGACGTGCCGGCTCTCTCGATTTATTGGTGCCGCAAATCACGATGAAGTCGGGCAAGGGCAAGAAGGGCAAGAAGGCCCAGGGCCGAGCCAGTGCAGCTTCGGGGGCGGCGACCCATTCATCGTCGACTGGCGGTGCCGCCGACGAGAGCCTGATGGATGCGCTCAAGGCGTGGCGGCGTGAGGAAGCGTCGCGGAGGAATCTGCCGCCGTACGTCATCCTGCACGACAAGACCATCGCTGCATTGTCGGCGGCCAGGCCGCGATCATCCGATGCCCTGCTTGAGGTGAACGGCCTGGGCCCGGCGAAGGTCGAAAAGTATGGCGACGCGATTCTGTCGGTGATCGCTCAGTCGATCGCGATCTTGTAAACGACCTTGGTCACGGCCACAGGGCCGCTCAACTGGAGGCCCGGCATGTGGACGTCCTCCGGCCACAACAACACGAAGTCACCCGGCCGCAGGGTCACCGCGTCACCCTGGCCCTTGCACCACAGCAGGTCCTTGGCTTCGTCGTAGGGTTCCGACTCCATCGTGCCGATCGGCGCGATGCCGATGCACTCTTCGCCTTCGACGACCATCTGCAGGTCAATGTGACGCCGATGAGCTTCCCATCGTCCTTCTTCATCGGGCTTGGACTGATACCGCTGCACCAGCGCCCGCACGGCCGCGCCGTCAATGGGGTATTCCCCATCCGCCCATTCGGAGAAATCGGTGTCCTGCGCGTGCCGCAGAGCCGTGGCGATGCGCGAGCCAAGGCCGTGATACCGGGAGCCAAGGGGCAGAACGTCTTTGACCATGACCGATATCGTATCCGCACCATTGCCTCATTGGCTCATTGCCTCATTTTCCGAATTGCCTCATTGTCGAAGTAGGTACAAGATAAGCGCGGAGTCAGGAGAACCACTGTGCGTACATCCGTCCTTATTGGAACGTCCGTCGCGTTGCTCGTCGCCGCTGTGGCCGTGCGCGCCCAACAGGCGCCACCGCCGAATCTTGTCCCCGTCACAGCCGCCTCACTGGTCGCCCAACCAGATCGGTATCTGGGCCTGACGGTGGCCGTCTACGGCACCGTGGAATCACAGTTGACGTCGACGACGTTTTCCATGGACCAGGATCCGAAAAAACCGTCGATGAACGACGTGCTGGTGATCGCACCCAACCTGACCGCACACGCGAAGATGGGTGACTACGTG
>JBKJTD010000443.1:0-7106 GCA_046590915.1 Vicinamibacterales bacterium | reverse complement strand
CCACCCGTGCGCGTGGACATGAAGGCGAGGTGCTGCCCATCGGGGGAATACAACGGCCGGCGCTCGGTCGCCTCGTGGGAAACAAGCAAACGCGCCTGGCCTCCCGCGACGGGCACCGTCCAGATGTCGCCCCCGGTCACGAACGAAATTTCCTGACCGTCCGGGGAAATTCCTGGTTCAGCCGGCGCATAGAACGGAACGGTCGCGCTCTGGGCCAGGAGTACTGGCGCGAGGGACCAAGTCAGGAGAAAGGATCCGAGTTGCAGAATTGGGCGCAGGCGAAGGCGGGGCATGGTGAGAGATTATCGGAAGTCCGCGCAAACGCCGCACAACAGCCCGCGGCCAACTCACGCCTTCATTTTGATGACACTGATCGTGCCATTGGCTTCCATGCTCGCTCGCTTCACCTGGGCGCAGTCCTCGATGCCTTCTTCGCGCAACTGGGCCATCAACTCCTCCTTCGTGATGAGTTCGGTCCGCATGTTCTTGCGATGCATTTTTCCGTTTTCGATCAGCACCAGCGTCGGTGCCCTGAGAATCCGCTCGACTGCCGGAAACCGATGCCCCGCCCATTCAAGCGTGTAGCTCCAGAAGAGGATGATGCCGACGAGAACCGTGCCTTCGACCACCGACGTGTACTCTGCCGCAAATCCGTTTCCAGCCACCTCGGCCAGCAAAACGACAACAAGAATATCTGTCGTTCCGATTCCTCCGGCCTGACGTCTCAGCACGAGCCTCAGCAACCCGAAGAGGACGAAGTACATGATCGTGCCTCGCACGACCAACTCCATCATCGAGTTGGTCGGCGTGAAGATGCGCTCCCAATCGATGCTCCAGAACATGTCGCCCATGGTGTTCTCCGGATGAAACTTCAATCGCTGAACGACGCTCTGGTCGGGGAGACCCGGCGTGATGGCCGTCACCTTGATGCTTGATGGCAGGGTTACAAAGGACCCTCGCGGCACAAAGGACCGAGCTTTGGTGGGGGGACGAGGGCAGCTGCTGCGGCCCGTCGTCCCCCCCGGGGAATTACGAACAGGTCGCCGCGACCATCTTGACGGACTTGACGTGCAATTTCATGGACATCTTCTTCTTGTCCATGTCCATCTTTTCTTTTTCCATCTTGTCGATCGTGCTCATCGTGTGCATCCGATCCATGTCAGATTTGGACATCGTGCCGGTGACCTCGACCTTGTGACCCATGTGTGCCTTGAGGTCGCCGCCGACGAGTTCGTAGGACATCATGTGATCGCCCATTCCAGGCTTCATCTTGTCCTTGGCCATCTTGTCCTTGTCCATCATCGCGCCCATCATCATCGCGTTGGTGAGCATGTACTTGCCTGAGTCTTTGCCCGCGCTGATACAGCCGGACATCGTCATCGAGCCGTCCTTCATCATGCCCTTGTCCATCTGGCCCTTGTCCATGCCCGCCGACTGTGCGTACGCGACGCCGACGCCGAACACGATTGCCATACCGATTGTTGCAAACTGCTTGTTCATTTGATCCTCCAGGATCTCAATACTTCGCACTCACTGTGCCAGAACCTTGTAACAGGAATATCACGCGGTCGACCTGACGCGATTGTGCGGTGTCATCTTGTAGGTTTGATCCAAGGCCGGCCGGAGCGCTGTTCGCAATTGCACATCGGGCACGAGCGCATTCGATCTCACCGTCCTGACGCGAATGCATCACGAACGACCACTCGCACTCGTGCGATGACGATGGATGGAGAGGCGGGATTGCGCTTACCGTGGCGGAAGTGATTTGAGAACGGCGGCACTGATGGAGTCGAACGCGACCAGCTACTAGAGGAGCGCCGTCTAGCACGTCGCGCCCGCCGATCTCGCCGGCGCATAAGCTGCCAACCGTCCTGAAACGGCTGGCAGCCCCTGACAGCGACAACGCCTAGAACCGGAACCGCAGCCCGACCTGCGCCTGACGCGGGTCGCCCACGCCGCTGCGGATGGTGCCGCTGAAGTCGAACAGCAAGCCGCCGCTGATCTGCGAGACGATGTTGTTCTCGCTGTTGGTGAGGTTGAACACCTCGAACATCAACTCCAGCGACTTCGACCCCGGCAACTCGACGATCTTCGACGCACGGAGATCGACCGTGAAGAACTTGTTGTCCTTGAACTGCTGGTTGCGCCCGACGTCGCGGCCATTGACATACCGGCGGTCGTTCGCCTGGCCGTCGTTGTTTGCGTCACTCCCCAGCAGGTCCGTGCCGGTCGTCGGATTCGGCGACCGGTACTGCACGAGCGCGCTCAGCTCAATCCCCCGCGGGAACTCACCCAGCGCAAACAGGTTCACGCGGTGCCGGCTGTGGCGGTCCGACAGGCTGTACTCCGACTCAAGGTTCTGCAGATCCGCATACCGCACCGTAAACGGATCCCGCTCGTTGTCATCGTCTGACTTGTCTTCCGAGATGACCCAATTCGCCTGCATCTGCCACCGGCTGCTGAAGCGCTTGGTTGCCGTCAGCACGAGCGCCTTGTACTCACTGCGCCCCGTGCTCTCGGTCGTCAGCACCTGCCCGAGCGCCGGAAACGGCCGGCGCGGCGATCCGGTGCCCGCATACACCGGCCGCCCCTCGGCGTTGACCCTGGCCGTGAAGTCGACGTTCGGATCCGTGAAGCGGCTCAGATACTTCGTCTTCGCGTAGCTGAACGCGGCCCCCACCGAGAACTGCGGTACGAGCTCGTGCTCAACCGACGCGCTCAACTGCATGCTCTGCGGGTTCTTGAAGTCTTTGTCGACCACTGAGATGCCCGGCGTCGGATTCACGAAGTTCGCCGTGCTCACGAGATTCGGGAACGTCGGCACGCCAAAGTTGGCGCCCGGCACGATCACGCCGACGTAGGTCTCGAAGATGACACCGTTCGCCGTACGCGGGTTCGCCCAGACGAGGCCCGGCGTGCGCGCCTTGAAGAGCCCCGCCGTGCCGCGCACAACCGTGCGCCCCTTGCCGCCCGGATCCCACGTCAGACCGAGCCGCGGCTGCCAGCCGCTCCAGTCATCAGGAATCTCGCCCGTGTCGGTCGGGAACCGCGGATCGCTGAAATAGCGCGCATACGGCGTCTGGCTCGGAGGCGTCAGCGACGGCGGGCTCTTGTGCCCCTCCCACCTGAGACCGGCGTTCAGCGTGAGGTTGGGCCGGATGCTCCACTTGTCCTGGATGAAGACCGCCGGCTCCCAGACCGGAATCGACTGGCGGCCGGAGTCCTGAATCGACCGCCCGCCAAGCGGCACGCGCTGCAGATAGAGCACGAACGACGACAGCGCCGCGGCCGACGTCGGCGCGTTCACGAACGCCTCGAACTGCGACATGCCGCCTGTGAAGATGTAGCGACCGCGTCCGAAGCCCTCGAACACCTGGGTCATCGACGTCCAGTTCAACTCCGCGCCCGCCTTGACCAAATGCGCGCCGCGCCCGATCGTCACGCTGTCGGAGATCTGGAAGCGCTGGTCGGTGGCGTCGTTGATCGGCAGAAAGAACGGCTGGCCGAACCGGAATGAGCGGTCGTTGCCACCCGGGAAGTTCGCAATCGCGGTGTCGGGCAGGTCGGGTCCGTTATAAGAACGCGGACGCGGCTCACGCGCGTACTGCACACGCGCTTCGTTGACCAGCGTGCCGAACACGCTGTTCAACTGGCCGACGATTGAATGACTGCGATCCTGCTCGATGCCGTTCGCACTGACTGTCCACGTCGGTACGTCGAACGTGCCGTTCACCTGTTCGGCCCACGAGTAGGCATAGCGCACGCTCGCCTGATGCGCGGGCGACATGTTCATGTCGATCTTGCCGAGAAACACGCGCGCGTCGTTCGTCTGCTCCATCGGATTGGCGGCGCCGCCTTCACCCATGACGCCGAACTTGCTCGCGAGCAGATTCAGCAGCCGCACGCCCTCGCCGGCGGGATTGATCGCCGGATCCTCGAACGCGGCCTTCGATTTCAGACGCTGCTCTTCGTTCTGGTCCCACGACGCGAAGAAGAACATCTTGTCTCGCTTGAGCGGGCCGCCGAGCGATCCGCCGAACTGATGCTGGCTGAAGTCTTTGTCCTTCGTCCCGTCGGAGTTCCTCGAGAGCAGCGACCCATTGCGGCCGAAGTAAAACACGGTGCCCGTGGTCGTGTTGGTGCCGCTCTTGGTCACCATGTTCACGAACCCGCCCGCCGACCGTCCGAACTCGGCCGACGCGCCGTCGGTGACTACCTGAAACTCCTTTACCGCCTCGAGACTGACGATGTACTTCGGGCGCTGGCCGCCGCGCTGCTCGCCGAAGAACGGATTGTTTGCGTCGGCGCCGTCGATCATGACGTTGTTATAGATGCCGCGCTGGCCGTTGATGCTGATCTCGGCACCGTCAGGCCCCTGGACGATGCCCACCGTTGGTGCCAGCTTCACGAAGTCGAGGAAGTTGCGGCCATTGATCGGCAGGTTGCCGATAGCCTTCTCATCGATCAGCGACGACTGCGCGGATCGCGTCGTCTCGATGAGCGGCGCGCCGCTGACGGCCACTTCCTGCGTAACGCCGGCTGGCGACAGCGTGAAGTCGACATTCAGCGTTTGGCCGACGGCGAGCGATACCCCCTCACGCGCGGCTGCGGTGAATCCGGGCAGCCGCGCCTCGACCTTGTAGACGCCAAGGGGCAGCGCGATGCCGCGATAGCGGCCGTTGCCGTCAGTGACGACTTTGCGCGTGAAGCCGGTCGCGGCGTTGGTCATCAGCACGGCGACGCCCGGCGTCACAGCGCCGGACGAGTCCAAGACGATGCCCTCGATGGTGCCGGTGGTTGCCTGGGACTGGGCGGACGCCGTAAGGGGGGTCAGCAGAGCAAGAAGAGCGAGAAGAGTGAAACGCGTGAGCAAAGTGAGCGGTGCCAGAGCGCCGACCGCCGGCGCGCCAAATGTCCCGACAAACATACGAGCCTCCTTTTGGGGCTGTGTGAACGCGGGGGACAGGATAGCAGAACAGCTCAGCCAGAGTGACCATAAGCCGGATGAAATGAATCGTGCCGGTCGCGACGACGATGAGTGATGGAGAGGCGGGATTTTGCGCCTACCGTGGCGGAAGTGACTTGAGAAAGGCGGCGGCCACCGCACGCGGACTCTCATGGTCGATGTCCACCGCGCGATTCATGGCCCGCATGTCGTTCACCGAGATCTGCCGCTCCAGCCGATCCAGCGCCCGGACCATCTCTGGGTGCCGTTGCAGCGTTTCTGTGCGCGCCAGGGGCACCGCGTCATACGGCGGGAAAAACTGCCGACTGTCTTCCAGCATGGTCAACGCCAACGCGTCGATCAAGGCACTGGTCGCGTCGCCCGCGATCAGGTCCACCTGGCCATCCGCCAGCGCCTTGTAAATCAATGAGAGCTCCATGGCCGCTGGCGGTGCGGTGAACGACAAGCCATAGCGCGACAACAACCCGGAGAATCCATCCTGACGCTGCAGAAACTCGTGACCGAAGCCGGGCCTGAACCGATCGGCGACTCGTGCGAGATCCTCGATCGATCGCAAGCCGAACGTCTCTGCATCCTTGGACCGGACCAACATCGCAAACGTATTGTTGAAGCCCAGCGCGTCGGTCATGGTGATGCCAAGCGGTGCATACAGCGATCGCGTCTGCGCCAGGGCCGCCTCTGAGGACTGCGGCGCCGCCGCCTTGAACACCGCTGTCACTGCCGTGCCGGTGTATTCCACATAGACGTCGATCCCTCCGGCACGCAGCGCCTGATCGCAGATGAACGTCCCGCCGAGATTGAGTTTACGAGAGACCGTGAGGCCTTCAGCCTCAATGGCCTGCGCCACAATCTCGCCAAGGATCAGCTGCTCGGTGAAGTTCTTGGAGCCGACAGTGACCGTGTCCTCGGACGAGTGGCGCATCGAGACAATGGCGGTGATCAGGAGGAGGACCACCACCGAGCCCACTCCCGCGAGGAGCACTCGCCGACGTCTGTGTATGAATCCACCTCGCGTGAGTGCGCCTTCAATCCAGGCGAGCACCCCATCGAGGAGCAGGGCCATGCCGGCGGCAGGCACCGCGCCTGCAAGAATGGTCGTGCTGTCGACCATGGCCAAGCCGCGGAAGATGTACTCGCCCAACCCGCCAGCACCGATCGCTGCCGCGATCGTCGTCGTGCCAACGCCGATCACTGTCGCCACCCGCACGCCAGAGACAATCGACGGCAACGCGAGCGGCAACTCGACCATGGTCAGCAACTGGCGGGACGTCATGCCGAGCGCGGTGCCTGCTTCGATGACGGCCGGGTCCAGACTCCGCAATCCGCTGAGTGTGGCGCGAATCACCGGAAGGACGGCATAGAGCGTCAACGCCACAAGGGCGGTGCGGGGACCGATACCGCCGATGTACGGCAAAGGCAGCAAAAAGCCGAGCAAGGCCAGGCTCGGGATCGTCTGCGCCACATTGGCGCCAAACACCAGCCATCGCCCCAGCCTCGGTCTGCGCGCTGCCAGAATCCCGACTGGCACGCCGACCGCTGTCGCGACGGCTGTCGAGATGACCACAAGCATCAGATGCTGCTGCAGCAACAGCCTGAGTTCTTCGACGTGATCACGCCAGAAGGCGAACAGCTCAGTCACAGGAACACCTGCACCCGTTCGTCCGACGACGCCCGTACGACGTCCGGCGTGTCACACACCAGCAGGCGACCGTCGTGCAACACCCCGATGTGTGTGGCCAGCGCGAAGGCCTCGGCCATATCGTGCGTCACCATGACGACCGTGGTGCCCAGAGATTGCTGGATGCGGAGAAACTCGCGTCGGAGCTCAGCACGGGTCACAGGGTCCAAAGCGCCGAACGGTTCATCCATCAGCAGGATTGGCGGATCCAGGGCGAGTGCGCGTGCGACACCGATACGCTGTCGTTGACCGCCGGACAGATCGCGGGGCCATCGCGCGGCCCACGCGTCGTATGGCAGTCCCACGAGTTGCAGCAACTCCCGCGCGCGCGCCTCGCGACGCGCGTCGGTCCACCCCTCCACTGTCGGCAGCAGACTGACGTTGTCACCAACGGTCATGTGCGGAAAGAGTCCCACATCCTGCAACACCTACCCGATGTGGCGGGGCAAACGAATGGCATCC
>JBKJTD010000441.1:0-2717 GCA_046590915.1 Vicinamibacterales bacterium | reverse complement strand
CCCACTCGCCTTCGGCGACTTGCTGATCCATTTGCGCCTGGCGCAGTTCCTGGCGAATGCGCGCCAGCTCGACCTCAAGGTCGGTCGTATCGAGCCTGACGAGCAGATCGCCGGCGTCGACCTTGCTCCCCTCAGGTGCCAGCTCGCGGACCTCGATGTCGCGGCCAGGAATCGGCGAGCGATAGGTAATCGATTGGATCGGCTTCAAGGTCCCGCTTGATGTCAGGGTGGCGGTGAGTTCGCCGCGGGTCACCGTCGCCGTCAGCGACTGGTCAGCGGCAGGACTCCGCCACCACCACACCGCCGCGACCAGCGCGGCCGCCATTAGGACGGCCAACGCCGACTTGGGAAGCCTGCCCGCCGCACGCAGAGCTGTGCCAGCCTTGTTCACTGCCCCAGACTAGCCGACATCGGCACCGGTTCCGTCGCGTCGGAAAGGTCGGTGCGGGGGTTGAAGACGCCCAGCAAGGCCCGCAGCCGCAGGCGGGCCACAGCGGAGTCGGCCAATGCCTGAATGCGCCGGCTCTCGGCCGCCAGCAAGCCGCTCTCGGCGGTGACCACGTCGAGATTGTTCGACAGGCCGGTTTGGTACCGCAGTTGCGCCACTTCCACCTCGCGGCGGCTGATGTCGACGCTCGTCTCGGCCGAGAGCAGACCGCGCAGCAGCCGATCGCGCTCGCGGATCGCCTGCTTCACGTCGTCGGCAATCTGCCGTTCAAGAGTCGTCACTTCTCGGCGGCGCCGGTCGCGATCGAGCATCGCCGACTGGTAGTCGACCTGCTGCGTGGTGCGGTCGACGGGCATGGCAATGGTGAAGAAAGTCGCGAACTGATAGCCGTCGAGCCCGAAGCTGCCGCGAAACGATGGCGCGGTTTCGCGCCGGGTCAGGGCCAGGTGGACGTCCACCTGCGGCAATAGCTGGTTACGCGCGAATCGAATCTGATTCTCCGCATCATCGCGCGAGGCTACCCGACTCTGGAGATCGAGACGATGGCCGAGGGCCAGTGTCGTGGCTTGTGCCACGTCGATGGGTTCGGGTGAGGGCCGCGGAATAGCCGCGTGAACTTCGAACCGGTCGGCGGTCGTCCGGCCCATCAAGAAGGTCAGGCGGTCGCGCGCGTCTTCTACTCCGGCTTGTGAATCGAAGAACTGGATCTCGGCCTGCGCGACCAGTTGCTGCGACCGCAAGACGTCGAGTTGCGAGACCAGTCCGGCGTCCAGCTTGGCTTCGGAGGCATCGCGCAACCGGCGGGCGCTCTGCAGGCTTTGGCGCGCCACGTCGACCAGGGCCTGCTGCGAGACCACCCGGTAGTAGGCGGCCGCCACCTCCACCGCCACTTGCTGTTCGGCCATGGATTGCTGACGGTCCGCGTCAGCGCGCCGCATCTCTGCGCTCGTGAGGGACCGGCGAGCCACGCTCCTGCCAAAACCGCGGAGCAGGGGCTGAGTCAGGGTGAGGGTGGTGTCGGCGTTGTAGAACAGCAGATCGCCCTCGGACGTCCCCGTTTGGCCCGGGATCTGCGCCGAGACCGTGCCGGCGCCCAAGCGCAATTCACTACCGGTGACGAGTTTCTGCGACACGTCGACGCGATATGTCTGGCTGCTCACGTCGGTGCGCCCAAATGAGCCGAAAATGTTCGGGGTGATCTTGGGCCTGAACGTGTTGCGCGCCAGGCGCAGCCCGAGATCGGCTTGCACGATGGAGTCAGACTGGTTGACCAGCCGCTCGTTCCTGGCGAGGGCCTCGCCCACTGCCTGCTCCAGCGTCAGCACTGGCGGCACCTGGCCGAGCGCGGGCACGGGCGCTGCCGCGAGCCAGCCGCCCATAGCCCAGACGGCGGCGGACAGAAATCGCAGTGGAGGCATGGTCGCAGTCCCTTTGGTTATTGCTAATTCGTAATTCGTTCTTCTCTTCAGCGCAGAGTGATCGGAAAAGTTCCCGACGCGCTTTCCTTGACGATGCCGCCGCGGCCGCCCACGGTCTCGCTCTTCTCTTCGAAGGTCAACGTGCCGGTGATGACGCCAGCGGAAAGCGAACCCTGGAAGGCGATGTTGGTCGTCGAGGTCACCATCTGGCTGGCATCGAAATCGGCGGGCCTGGTTGCGGTGCGCTGTTCGCGGAAGCCAAGACTGCCCGGGCTGCCGGTCAGGGTAAAAACCTGGCTGAACAAGCCGGTCGTGGTCGGTCCGTCACAGGTCTGTGAAATGACCGTATCGGTGCCGCTGAATTCACCCTTGCCGCTGACCGTGGTGGACGACGGCGAATCGAGGGTGATCTGCATCGTCGCATTCGCGGTTCGCGTGACGACGCACGTGGTGACACCGACGATGGTGCTGACGATCTGACCTGAGAATGTGCCGCGAAAGGTGTTGGGCCCGCCTGCCTCAGCCTGCTTCACCACCTGGGTCGCGACCAGCGCGCCGCCGCCCACCGCGGCGCCGACCACGCCGATGGTGGTGGCAGACAGTCCGCCGCCACCAGCCGCCCCACCGCCGGCCGCCCCTGAGGCGCCACCCGTGCCCCCTCCGGCGGTGCCTGCGGAACCACCGCCGCCCGCTGAGCCACCGCTCGCGGCACTACTGGCGGCCTGCGCGGCGGTCAGCACATTGGTCTGGGCAATAGTGGCGGTCGCCACCTGCCCCTGAAACGCCGCGTGCACGTGAATTTGAAACGCGCCGGCGGCTGAAGGTGTCATGCCCGTCACGGCCGCCTGGCC
>JBKJTD010000399.1:0-5169 GCA_046590915.1 Vicinamibacterales bacterium | reverse complement strand
CCCATCTCACTGCTGATTCGCAATCGGGACTGGGTGAACTGGCAATACACGATGAGCGTGGCCGCCACGCCGGACGACAGCCTCCCCGGTGCGCGCCGCGCGCCGGTGACACGCCCGCGTCCTGGCCATGCGGACCTGGCGTCGGGACTCAAGTACGAGCGCGAGGACCTGCGCGACATTCTTGAACGCGCCAGCGCCAGGGAAACGGCCGCACGTGTCGCGGCCGGTGCCATTGCCCGCACCCTGCTGCGGCACCTGGGTATGACCGTGACCAGTCACGTCACCGAGATCGGTGGCGCACACATCCAGGACTCGACAGCCATCAGCTTTGACACCATCGCGGCGCTGGCGGCAGACGATGACGTGCGGTGTGTGGACGCGCAGGTGGGTGCGGCGATGCGGACGGCCGTGGACGAAGCCAGGGAACGGGGAGATACGGTCGGCGGGGCGTTTGAGGTGGTCGTGCATCGCGTGCCCGTCGGGCTGGGCAGCCACACACAGTGGGACCGCAAACTCGATGGGCTCTTCGCGCAGGCGTTGATGTCCATTCCGGCCATCAAGGCCGTGGGTATCGGCCGCGGGCCGGATGTCGGCCACCTGCGCGGGTCGCAGGTGCACGATGAAATTCTGGGCGCGACCGGCGAGGCGTCAGGCACGCTCGGCACGTTGTCGCGTCCCACCAACCGCGCCGGTGGGCTCGAAGGGGGTGTGACTAACGGTGAAGACCTCCGCCTGTCGGCCTGGATGAAACCCATCTCCACCCTGATGGAGCCACTGCGATCGGTGGATCTGGTGACCAAGCGCGAAGAACCGGCGGCGATCGAACGCAGTGACGTCTGCGCGGTGCCGGCGGCGGCGGTCGTGGGCGAGGCGATGGTCGCACTCGTGCTCGCCAACGCGGTCATCGACAAGTTCGGTGGCGACACCCTGCGCGCGATGGCCGAGGCCGCAACCGCGTGGCAGTCCACGGTGCACGCGCGGCTCGCATGATTCGCCCCATCGTTCGATACGGCACGGCGGGATTACAGGCACCAAGTCTGCCCGTCGACACCTTCGACCGGACCTTGCACACCCTGATTGACGACATGATCGACACGATGTATGCCGCACCGGGCATCGGGCTGGCGGCGCCGCAGATCGGCGTGCCCCTCCGAGTCTGCGTCATCGATCTCTCCGTCGGCAAGCGTGATGGTCACGTCATTACACTCGTCAATCCGCAGTTCATCGAACGCGACGGTCTGCAGCTGGAGGAGGAAGGGTGCCTGAGCGTGCCCGGGTTTGAAGCCACGGTCCCCCGGCCTTCCCGGGCCGTCGTCACCGCCTCGGACCGCGACGGCAATCCCGTGACGGTGGAAGGCACGGGTCTGCTTGCGCGGGCCCTTCAGCATGAACTCGATCACCTGGATGGTCGGCTGTTTCTCGATCGGTTGAAAGCCATCCAACGCGACGTCATCGTGCGACGCATCAAAAAACGGCAACGGCTGGGCACGTGGTGACCTCCGTGCGCGTCATATTTTTTGGCACGCCGCGCTTCGCGGTTCCCACGCTGGAACGCCTGCTCCAGTCAGCGCATACGGTGGTGGGCGTGGTCACCCAGCCGGATCGCCCGCGCGGCCGCGGACAGTTGTATTCGGCGAGCCCGGTGAAGGTGGTCGCCCTCCGACACGACGTACCCGTCTTTCAGCCGACCCAGCTGAAGGCTCCAGATTGGCAGCGCCAGATCGAGGCGCTCAACGCCGACATCGGGGTGGTCGCGGCCTACGGCCGCATTCTGCCGCAGACACTGCTCGACATTCCGCCGATGGGGATGATCAACGTCCACGCATCGTTGTTGCCCCGATGGCGTGGAGCCGCCCCGATTCACCGGGCGGTGATCGCCGGTGATGACATCACCGGCGTCACCATCATGCGGGTGGCGCTGGCGCTCGATGCCGGGCCGATGCTCTCCTCCGTCAGCACCCCGATCGACGCCGCCGACACCAGCGAAACTCTCGAGCTTCGCCTCGCCGACGCCGGTGCGACCGTGCTGGTCGAAACGCTCGATCGCATGGCGTCTGGTTCGGTGGAAGAAGTGCCACAGGACCAGTCGCGTGTGACATACGCCGAACGCCTCCAGCGCGCTGAAAGCGCGATCACCTGGACACATTCTGCGGCCACCGTCGATCGACAGATCCGCGGCCTGCAACCCTGGCCACTCGCCGTGGCCCGAATCGGCGGCCGCGCAGTGGCGCTCCTCCACTCCCGCGTCGTGTCGGTTGATGACACCCTCGCATCGCCGGGCACCATCGTCTGCGCCACCGGCGACGACTTGCACGTCGCGTGTGGCTCCGGGGTGTTGGCCCTCACGCAGGTCAAGCCTGAAGGCCGACGGCCGATGCCGGCGCGGGCGTTTCTCAACGGCGCCGGTCTGCGCCCAGGCATGGTGATCACGTGATCTCGGTCCGTGTCCGTGCAGCCCGCGCGCTGGTCGCCGTGGATCGGCGCCGCCGAACACTTGCGGCCGAACTTGAATACGCGCGCCGTGACCTCGAGGATGAGCGGGATCGAGGGTTGTTGATGGAACTCACCACTGGGGTCTGTCGATGGCGGGCCGAGTTGGATGCCGTCCTCGAACAGTGCAGTGCGCGTCCGTTGGCGGCGATTGATCCCGGGACACTGGCGACCTTGCGCATTGCGTTGTATCAACTGCGGCATCTCGATCGCATCCCCGATCACGCGGCGGTGCATGGCGCAGTGGAGGCCGCCAAGGCCCTGGCCGGTGATCGCGCCGGCGGGTTTGTCAACGGCGTGCTGCGCGGCTACCTGCGCACGCAGGGGGCCATTGTGTTGCCGATGCCCCCGGGACCGGAGGCGACACGCCGACAGCAGCTCGGGTACCTGGCCGTCACGTGTTCCCATCCCAAGTGGCTCATGGCGCGGTGGCTCGATCGCTACGGATTTGACGAAACGCGCGCATGGTGCACCTTCAACAATCAGCCTCCGGATGTCACCGTCCGCATGCTGGCGCCGACTGAGGATGCCACCACGTATCTCGAGGCGCTCGGCATAGCGGCGGTACGCGGGGCGCTGGTGCCGGAAGTGGCGAAACTGGGTCCGGGAGTACTCGGCGGATTGAGCGCCGAGGTCAAATCCGCACTGGCGATTCAGGACGAGGGCTCCGCGCTGGTCGCACACGTGGTCGACGCGCAGCCTGATGAACTGGTGCTGGACGTCTGCGCGGCGCCCGGCGGAAAGTCGGTGGTGTTATGGCACGACATGCGCCAACAGGGCGTCCTCGTCTCAAGCGATATCAGACCGGCGCGGTTACACCTGCTCCGCCAGACCCTTCGCACGGGCGGAACGCCGACGCGCGTCGTGGGACTCGACGCGACCGCACCCCTGCCCTTCGGCGAGGTGTTTGACCGGGTCCTTGTGGATGCGCCGTGTTCAGGACTCGGCACCTTGCGGCGCGACCCCGACATCAAGTGGGCCGTGACGCTCGAACAGCTGCCGATGTTTGCCGCCACACAATTGAACATCCTGCAACAGGCTGCCGCAACCGTTCGTCCCGGGGGCACGCTGGTGTATGCCACTTGCTCGTCCGAACCTGAGGAGAACGAGCTGGTGGTCGACGAGTTCCTGCGCCAGGACCCGCGCTTTCGCCGCACACCCTGGACCGGAGCGGGCGCCGATCCCGACGGCTGTCTGAGGACGCGACCGGGTCGTGACGGACTGGACGCCTTCTTCGCCGCGCGACTGGTTCGCCACACACCCGCGTAGTACACTTTTTTATCGCCACATGAGGTCACGCACGCCACCCACGCCACCCACGCCACCCACGCCTCCTAGTCTTCGTAGGCGTGTCTGGACGGCTGGGCGGTGGATGCTGCTGCTGGCCGGGCTGAGCGCGACGTATGTCCTGTTTCTACTGGCGTCCCTGCGGGTCGCGGTCAAGGCGCGTGAGGTCACGGTGCCCGAACTCGTGGGCCAATCCCTGGCGGCCGCCACCGACGCCACGACGGATATTGGGGTCACGATGGTGGTGGACCCGCTGAAACGTCCGGTCGGCACCGTGCCGCCTGACCACGTCATCTCCCAGGATCCTCCGGCGGGCACGGTGATACGCAAGCAGCGGCCCATTCGTGTGCGACTGAGTGAGGCCTTGCGCGCGACCATGATTCCCCAGGTGACCGGCGAATCCGAACGCACGGCGCAGATTCGCCTCGCACAGGATCGTGTGACGGTGACGCGCCTCGCCGAAATCTTCAGCACGGTCTACAGCCCCGGTGTCGTCGTCGCGCAGGATCCTCCCGCCAAGAGTCAGGCGGCGGAAGTCGCGCTCCTGGTCAATCGCGGGGAGGCAGCCATGACGTATGTCATGCCGGACCTGATCGGCACCCCGGGCGCCCGTGTCGCCGATCTGTTGAGGCGACGCCTGTTCCGAGTCAGCATCACGGGCGAAGTGCCGTATCCCGGACTGCCGTCAGGCACGGTCGTGCGACAGTCGCCACAGGCGGGGTTCCAAATTGCGCCGGGTGATCCGATCACCCTGGAGGTCAGTCGATGAGTGTGAGGACGGTCAAGATCGCCCCGTCGGTGTTATCCGCCGATTTCACACAACTGGGCGCACAGGTGGCGCTGGTGGCCGACGCCGGGGCCGACGTGATTCACGTGGACGTGATGGACGGACACTTCGTGCCCAACATCACGATGGGGCCTCTGGTGGTGTCGGCGCTCACGCGAGCGACGACGGTGCCGCTTGATGTGCACTTGATGATTTCTGATCCGGATCGGTACCTCGAGGCCTTTGCTCAGGCCGGTGCCGGCACCATCTCCGTGCATGTCGAAGCGTGTGTCCATCTGCACCGCACGCTCTCGCGCATTCGGCAGCTGGGGGTACGCGCCGGCGTGGCCCTCAACCCGGCCACGTCTCTTGAGACGATCGGCGAGGTGTTCGATCTGCTCGATCAGGTCATCGTCATGTCGGTCAACCCCGGCTTCGGTGGGCAGACGTTCATCGCCCGCAGCGTGGACCGCGTCGCCCAGTTGCGACACAGATTGCAGGGGCGCGCGGTGGACATCGAAGTGGACGGCGGCGTGGACCTGGGCAACGCGTCGACCCTGGCGCAGGCCGGAGCCACCATTCTTGTTGCCGGGGCGTCGGTCTTTGGCACGGCCGACCCGGCGGCC
>JBKJTD010000385.1:0-30200 GCA_046590915.1 Vicinamibacterales bacterium | reverse complement strand
ATGGTGTGGGACAACACGATGGTGTGGGACAACACCATGGTGTGGGACAACAGTCATTTTTGGGGCCAGACAATGGTCTGGGACAATACGATGGTGTGGGACAACACCATGGTCTGGGACAATTGACCCCTATTAACAGAAATTCCTCAGCAAACTCCCCGGAGACCGAAATGGTGATTCGACTAATTATTGTTTGGAGCTAGCCGGTCTGCGAGTGGATTCGTCCGCTCGCATGATCGGGGGTCAAAGCCTGAATGGCGAGCCCTCTTGCTTCATATCCTTGGAAAGCCCTCATCTATGTGCTGATCGTTATCAGCGCTGGGCTCTTTGCTTCAGTCACCAGTATTCGAAGTGTCTTCCTGACGCCACCACCAGGAAATGACTGGTACTACTTAACTTTTCTTACTCTTTTTTCCGGCTTTCTGTCGGTTAGATTCCAGTCTGTCGGCGCCAGATTTTCTGTATCAGAAACATTTGTCTTCTCGGGCACGCTGATTTACGGCCACGCGGTCGGGACCGTTCTCGTCCTCTTGGACGCGATCGTTCTATCCGGAAAAATTTGGTACACGAAGCGGCGACTCGACGTCGTCCAGACTCCTTTTAATCTGGCTGCACCACCTCTGTCTGTCTGGATAGCAGCACTGGTGCTAAGGGAGATCGCAGGTCCGGCACCCCTGACCCTTGAAAACAGTCTTTGGGTGTTCGTCTACGGCTTGGCCGTATTTACCGTTCTCTATTTTGCTCTGAACTCAGGCCTCGTCGCGTTGGCGATTGCCTTGACTCGGTCTTCCACCCCAATGGGAGTACTTCGGGATCTCGGGCAGACTTGGTGGGGAATCAAGCATCTTTTTTTCAACTACCTCGCTGGAGCATCGATCGCCGCAGTGCTGGCTTCCGGAGACAACTCGACCGTTGGGATCCGGATTCTAGTGATCATCCCGTTGATGGCTGTTTTTTATTTAACGTATCGGCAGTCTGCTCATCAGGTCGACGAAATGCAGAGTCGACTCGACGCGATTGAAAGAGTCCATATGTCGACGATCAAGGCGTTTGCCATGGCCATCGACGCGAAAGACCAAGTGACACATGGACACATCCATCGAGTGCAGCAGTACACGATGGAGTGCGCCAAGCATCTCGGGGTCAAAGACGAAAAGCAGATTAGGGCAATCGAGGCCGCCGCTCTTCTCCACGACACAGGCAAACTGGCGATACCCGAATACATCCTGAACAAGCCTGGGCCGCTGACTCCTGCGGAGTTCGAGAAAATGAAGGACCACGCGGCGGTAGGCGCGAATATCCTCAAGAGCATCGACTTCCCATATCCTGTCGAGCCAATCGTTCGACACCATCACGAAAATTGGGATGGTCGAGGTTATCCCGATGGACTAAAAGGACAGGAAATCCCCTTGGGTGCAAGAATCCTGTCGGTTGTTGACTGCTACGACGCCTTGACCTCAGACCGGCCCTACCGGCCGAGGATGACCCGACAGCAGGCCGAACAAATACTTCTAGACCGCAGAGGAAAAATGTACGACCCGTGGGTCGTGGATGGCTTCTTGCAAATTTTGGATCGCCTAGAGGAGATCGACGCAGCTGAAGGGCGTACAGCGAGTCAGGAATTCGGCAGTAGTGGGGCTCATCGGAGCCCAACATTAGATGTGATAAGTGCGGCAACGGCAGAAGAGCGAGAATTTGGTGAGCTTCGTCGTGAGTTGCCGAAGGCCGCGACATTTCAATTGGCTTCCGAGGTGTTTTTTCGGCACGTCAGGAGAGTTATTCCTGCTGCAGCGGTAGTTATCTATGTGCCTACCGGAAATAATGAGCTCGTCGCCACCTACTGCGCTGGTTCTGGTGCAGCCACGATAGAATCCACCAAGATTCCCGTTGGGGAACGGATTTCAGGCTGGGCATTTGCGCATCGTCAGATGGTGTTCAATTCGGATGCCTCTCTGGATCTTGGCCCTGTTGCAAGGACTCTCCCCGTCCCGCTTCGAACCGCACTGGTTGCACCGATCTTAGACGGCGCCAACGTTGTGGGAGTCGTTGCTCTCTACGGCAGTGAGGACTTTCACAAAGATCATCGCCGCATGCTGGAGTCGGCAACCCAGTTATTGGCCACGGGAAGCAGTACATTGACCACAGACGTGCAAGACCAAACGACTGATGACATTTCAGGACTCCAGCGCAAGATCCATTAGCTGATCGTTGTACAACATTCGCTTTTACCGCCGGTCGCGGTCCGTTGCGGCCTGATAGTCTCCCCCCATGTCGGAGCGGAGAATGCAAAAGACTACTTGGCATCAAGCCCTCGCGGAATATTTTGCCGGAAATCTGCAATCCGCTCTCGGTGTACTCCGAACGATAGAATCACCAGAACCGGCAGAGCAGCTCCTCCAGGCAAAACTTACCTTCGATCTGGGTAACGCGACAGAGTCACTGAGGTGTTTCGACCAACTTTGCGACGACGCCTCCGGCCTGAGCCAGGCGCTGCGCTATGAGGTTGAGTTTGCACGATTTTCGCGCGTTTCATTCTTCGCCAGCCCTCGTCGCACAACCGCGCTCCTAGCGAGGCTCCGTCAACTTGCAACTGCTCTCGGCGAGCCGCGAGCTATCGCCTTGTTGCATCTGGCGGTCGCGAAGCTGGAGGCCCTTAGGGGGACAGTCAGGGACGCTCGCCTGCATCTCGACATTGCGTCTCGGATTGCCGTCGCCAGTGAAGTCGCAGATGCCATGAGCTCTATCACCTTGATTGGAGGGACGGTCGATTCTGCAATCGGGAGCATGCGGAGGGCGAGAACTTCGAATTCACTCGCCTTGGAGAAGGCCAGAAAGCAGTCGACTTCACCCGCTCTTCCTGGCCTCCTCGGCAGCGCGGGCCAGTTGGCGATTTGGAGCGGTGACGGTGTGGCTGCGGCTCGCTTATTGGCCGAGGCCCGTCAGTCCGGTCGAGAGTTTCAGTTTGTTCAACTCGGCGTCACGGACTCTCTCGCCGCTCTCGCGATGTTCGAGGGCCGGATTGACGACGCATGTGCGTACCTCGAAGCATGTCGGCGAATCATTGCGACACACCGTGTTCCTGCGCGCTCGTGGTACGACCTGACCCATCAGATCACGCGCTGCCTGTATTTCAGCCTCAACGAAAACTGGTCCGCCATCATCAACATCGTCAACGAGGCCGATCCGGAGCTTGAACGGCGACAACTGAAGACCTGGCGTGCCACTCTGTTGGCCGCACGTGCCAGGGCGCAGGCGCGCCTGGGGCACCACGATCAAGCCAATGCATCGCTGTTGACGGCGATGCGGGTCTGCCCCAGAGGCGCGGTGGACCCGATGATCTCCATCGAAAGCGCCACCGGCAGCTGTCTCGCCCTTCGAGGTGACACGCAGCAAGCCCATCGCCATTTTGACCGCGCCCTCCGCGCCTGCGACGCCATCGAACACCGCTATCAGGCATGGCTGGTCACGCGGGAACGCGAATCACTGCCAAGCCTGCGCGCCACACCTGCCGTCCCCCACGCGCACCCTCCGGCCGAGGCCGACATCGACAGCACGTCACTCCTGCTCAGCGACCTGGCCTCCATCGTCACAGCCGGGCACTCCCTCGAGCTGCTCGCCCAGCGCATCGTGTCGGTACTCGAGGCCACGCCGCTTCGATCGCGCCTCCACGTCACCGGTGGCACCGCCAATGCCGATTCCACCACTCCAACCGTGGCTTGGGAGTTTCAGGGCAGTCACGGATGCCGAATCGAACTCACGAGCGCAGACCGGGCCATCACGATCGAGATTCGCCAGCTCGCGTCCCTTGAAGAATTGTCGCTGGTGAAGTCGTTGATCGACATCATCGCGTCGGCCGTCCACGTGGACGAAGACGCCGACAGTCAGCTGTGGCCTCAGGCGGAACACTCGGGGGTAGACACGGCCGTGTTCTGGTCGCCCCGGATGCAGGAACTTCTACGGGTGGCCCAGCGCCTCGCCGCCACCGAGCTGCCGATTCTCATCACAGGAGAAACAGGAACCGGCAAGGAAGTGTTCGCGCGACTGATTCACGAACACAGCCGGATGAAACGTGGACCATTCATCCCGTTCAATGCCTCGGCCATCCCCCGTGATCTGGTGGAGAGTCAGATGTTCGGCCATCGACGCGGCGCATTCACCGGCGCACTGGAGTCGTCGGTCGGGGTGATTCGCAGCGCGGACCAGGGCACCCTGTTCCTGGACGAAATCGGCGATCTGGATCCGGCGGTCCAGCCAAAGCTCCTGCGCTTCCTCGAGTCGGGCGAAATCCATCCGGTCGGGGAAGCCAAACCAGTGACCGTCAACGTGCGCGTGGTCGCCGCCACCAACGCCCGGTTGGAATCACTGGTCGAACAGGGACGGTTTCGGAGTGATCTTCTGTATCGGCTTCGCGTCGCCGCACTGGCCCTGCCGCCACTGCGGGAACGCAAGGACGAGATCCCTGCACTGATCGCACACTTTGCCCGTAAAGCCATCGCTGAAACCAACCGGCAGCAGATCACGGTGGGCGACGACGTCGTCGCGGCGATGTTGTTGTACGACTGGCCGGGAAATTTGCGGCAGTTGGCCAATGAACTGCGTCGCATGGTGGCCATGGCCGAAGACGGTTCGACACTTCACACCAGCGACCTGTCGGCGGAGATCTCCGAACCGTGGTTCGCGATTCGACCACAAGCCGACACCCCAGTCGGGCCAGGCGTTGCAGTCCGACTGGATCAACCGCTCGATGTCGCGCTTGAAGAACTGGAACGGGCGTTCATTGAACGCGCACTCGCTCAGTCACACGGGCGCGTGACCGAGGCCGCTCAGTTGCTCGGGATCTCACGCAAGGGGCTGTTCTTGAAGCGCAAGAAGTTGGGGCTGCAGTAGCCAAGGGTCCCTATTTCCCCGACTGGATCTGCTTGGCGACTTTTTCGACCTCAGCCCACACCCGCAGCAAATTGCCGCTCCAGAGTTTCGCGATCTGCTCCTCGGTATAACCCCGCTTCACGAGTTCGAGCGTGACGTTGAACGTCTCGGACGCACTGTTCCAGCCGGTGACGCCACCCCCACCATCAAAGTCTGACGAGATGCCGACGTGGTCGATGCCGATGAGCTTGACGGCGTAATCGATGTGATTGACAAAGTCCGCGACAGTCGCGCGCTGGGGTACGGGGTATTTCGCGTTGATCTCGGACAGGCGGCGCGTGTACTCCGCGCGACGACCTTCGGGCAAGGCCGCGATGGCCGCCGCATTCCCGCCGCCACGACCGCCACCACCACCCACGGGACCGGCAGCCTGCGGCGCCGTGCCTGCGGGCGTCGCGTCTTCAACGGGACAGGCGACCGGCTGATCGGCCGCGGGCGCGCCGGCGCCTCGACCACCAACAGCACCACGCCCGCCAACCGCCGCGGCGGCCAAATCAAACTCCTGGCCAAGCGCCGCCACCGCTGCCTGACGCGCAGGACCGTGTTCGTCCACCTTCACATAGGTGGCAAACGCCACGGTCTGCATCACGCCGCCGTTTTTCTTGAGCGCGAGCAGCAGTTCGTCATCCATGTTGCGCGTGTGATTCGCGAGCGCGCGGACAGACGAATGCGACGCCATGACCGGCGCCTTCGAGAGCGCGATCGCCTGCATGTTCGCCTGCTTGGACGGATGGGAGATGTCGACCATCATGCCCCACTTGTTCATCTCGGCAATGACCTGCTTGCCGAGGGGACTCAAGCCGCCGTGAATGCCGCCGTTGGTCGCTTCGGTCGAGTTGGAATCCGCAAGCTGTGAGTTGCCGTTGTGCGCGAGAGACATGTACCGCCCGCCACGCTCGTAGAACTCCTTCACCCGTTCAAGGTCGGTCCCGATCGGATAGCCGTTCTCGATCCCGATGATCGCGATCTTTTTGCCGGCCTTGTTGATGCGCACGACGTCGGCGGGCGTCAGCGCGAGCTCGATCTCGTTGGGCGCGATCTCCTTCACGAGCCGATGCACGGCGTCGAATTTTTCCACCGCTGACTTGTACGCACGGTCGTAGCCTGCGGCCTGGAAGGAGTCGGGTGTCGTGACGGGGTTCGGCTGCCCGACATACACGATGAGAAACGGCGCATCGAGCCCGCCTTCCTTCATCTTCGGCAAATTCACCTGCGTCGTCAGCCGCATGGTGTAGTTGCAGGTGGGCGTAAAACGCGCGGCGGAGATATCCACGTGGGTATCCATCGTGATCACGCGATCGTGAATGCCACGCGCGCGCTCGACCATGGCCTGGTCAGGTTGGACTTGAGCGACGACACCGGCAGGCGACACGACGATGGCTACAGCGGCAGCGGCCGCCGCTGACGCGAGATGGAGAAAGACGCGGATTGTCATGGGCGCGATTGTAACCCGCGCGCCGGGTCAGCGCCCGAGGGTGCGTTTGACCTGAGCGTTGTGCCTGGCGACATGAGCCATCGCCCAGTCGCCGACCTGATACACGGTGATCAACCCAAGAATCGACTTCACGGTCCAGAGCCCGCGCGACTCGGGAAGCGCGGTGTAGGCATCCCGGAAGCGCTGGCAGGAGGTGCGCAGCTTATCGATCGCCTGCGCCATCGTCAGATCTGCGGGAGGATGAAACACCTCGGGCGCTTCAAGCTGGTTGGGGACTCGCGAGGCGATCTCGGCAAACGGCTCTTCGACAAAGTCTGACTCGGGTGCGCGAGCGAGTGGCCGGGAGCCATCGACCAACGAGGCAAAACCCTCATTGGTCGCCGCCACGTGCCAGGCGATGCCGGCCACCGTCCAGCCTCCCCCGTCCGGCACGCGCGTGCCCTCCGCCTCGGAGACTGTTTCCACCCGATCCATGAGACGCGACATCGCCGCGTCAAACCCCGCGATGGTCTGGGCCACCCGTTCCTGATGAGTCATCTGCGGGAGAGCTTATCGAATCTCCAGCGGCGAATCGACCCTGAGTCGGAGGATGGTGCCGGGTGGCAAGTCCACGTTGGCGCCGTCGGTGGCGGCAATGGTTCCGCCACCACCAACCAGCACCCCGACCAGCAGGCCCTTGCCGCCGCCCAACAACCCTCCCAGAATCGCGCCGACCACGGCACCGGTGCCGACGCGGCTCGCGTCCTCGCTGAGTTTTCCGTCGAGCGCCCTGGTCACCGTGGCGCGCATCCGCACCGGCCCCGACTGAAGGATCACTTCGTCGAACGACAGCGTGAGGCTCCCCTGCCGGGTCGTACGCGTCGCCGGCCGCACTGACCCGACAAAACCGCGGACAATGGAGCCCGCAGGAAGCACCACATGCCCCTGCATCGCAAGGTCCACCACCGTGGTGGCCTCGAACCGCTGCTCCAATTTTGCAGTGGCGGAATTAAGTGCGGTCTGCAGTCGCACATCCAGCTCGGTGCCCACAGGTACGGTCCAGACGCGAGTGCCGGGCATCAGGGGATCGTCCTCGACGATGGGTTGGGCGGTGACCTTCTCGCCGGCCGCACGCAGCCGCAATGTCTCGATCCGGTCGCGCACATCGGAATATTCGGCGCGAGTGACGCCGTCCCGGCGCAACTTCACCCGCAGGTACACAATCTCCTCGCGCAGCGTTGTCAGCTGTTTCTCGATGTCCGCGGCACGAGTGGGGTCGGAGGGTTTCAACGCTGCCGCCAGCCTGGCGACTTCACTGGCCGCCGACTCAAGGCGATTCACATCCGCCTCACTCGCGGCCGTCTGCGCCCACGCCGTCCCACCACCGGCCAGCACCACTGCCACGGCCAACGCCACCATCCTCAAAGTCTTCATCCCATGCTCCATGTCATCCATTATCGGCTCGTCTCACGCCGGGCCGAAGCCCGGCGGCTCCGAAGACAGAGCCATTTGCTTACTTGTATGGACCTCCAACAACCCCTTTTGGCCTCCGGTATGATCACAGGGCATGGCGGTTCCGGTCCGGCTTCACAAGACATTTGGCGTACGTGTAGGCAATGTGCAGGTGGGTGGCGGCGCACCCGTGGCTGTGCAGAGCATGACGATGACGGACACGACTGATGCGGCGGGCACCGCGCAACAGTGTGTGGAGTTGGCCGAAGCTGGGGCGGAGATGGTGCGCATCACGGTCAACACGCCCGAGGCGGCCGCGGCAGTGCCAGAAATCAAGCGGCGGATGCTCGACAGAGGGTGCACCGCGCCGCTTATCGGCGACTTCCACTACAACGGGCATCAATTGCTCACGCGGTATCCGGATGCCGCTGCAGCGCTCGACAAATACCGCATCAATCCCGGCAACGTCGGCACGGGCCGTCGCCGTGACGAGCAGTTTTCCACGATCTGCCAGGTGGCCGTGGATCATCAGAAGCCGGTTCGAATCGGTGTCAACGGCGGGTCCCTGAATCAGGAACTGGTCATGGCCCGCATGCAGGAGAACACCGACAAGAATCTCGGCAAGTCTTCAGACGAGGTGCTCAACGACTGCATGGTGCTCTCTGCGCTGCAGTCCACCGAACTTGCGCTCGATGCGGGGCTGCGCACCGACCAGATCATCATTTCGTGCAAGGTCTCACGTCCGCGCGATTTGATCACGGTGTATCGCGACCTCTCGAAGAAGACCCATCAACCGCTGCACCTGGGGCTGACCGAAGCCGGCATGGGCATCAAGGGCCTGACGTGGTCAGCCGCCGCGCTTGGAGTGCTGCTCAATGAAGGGATCGGCGACACGATCCGGGTGTCGCTGACGCCGCGCCCCGGCGGGGATCGTCGCGAAGAGGTGTATGCCGCGTGCGAGATCCTGCAGGCTCTCGGCCTGCGATCCTTCTCGCCGTCAATCACCGCCTGCCCAGGCTGTGGCCGCACGACGTCCTCAACCTTCCAGGAACTCGCCGAACGGATTCAGAGCTACGTGCGCGAGATGATGCCCGTCTGGAAGACGCGTCATCCCGGTGTGGAGACGATGACCGTCGCCGTCATGGGCTGTGTGGTCAACGGCCCGGGTGAATCCAAGGCGGCGAACATCGGCATTTCGCTGCCCGGTACTGGAGAGTCGCCGAATTGTCCCGTATTCATTGACGGGCAGCACGCGATGTCCCTCCGCGGCACCTACGACGAACTCGCCACCGCCTTCCAGGCCTTGGTCGACGACTACGTCGTCAGGACCTATCCCGCGCAGTAGAATTCAGGAGAATTTTCGCAGGGAGGAACGGAGGCGCGGATTGCCTCCTGTGACCCAATCGACATGGAGATGACAATGCGACGTGTACAGCATTTGGTGGTGGGGCTTTGTGTGTTCGCGGCGGTGTGTTCGGCGGATCCGTTTGCACAGTCCAAACCGACGCTCACGCCCTCCGACTACGATCAGTTCGAATCGCTCGTGGCGGGCGCGACGCGTGGTGGATTGTCACCTGACGGCAAGTGGCTGGCGTACGGCATCAACCGGGTGGGTGGTGCGAATGAATTGCGCATCGCGAAGGTGGGCGACGTGGCGCCGGTCACGACGGTGGCGTTTGGATCGCAGGCGGTGTTCTCGGCCGACATGAATTGGTTGGCCTACGGCATCGGATATTCCGAAGAAGAACAGGAGCGGATGCGCATCGCACGCACGCCGATTCAGCGCAAACTCGGCATCTACAATCTGACCACCAACACAGAAACGATCATTGATGGCGTAGAGACGTTTGCGTTCGATCGTGTGGGCAAAGCGCTCGCCATGAAGCGTTACCCTTCCTCAGGCGCAGGGCCAGCAGCGGGCTCAGGGCAGACGCCTCCCGCTGCACCAGCGACGGGACGGGCGGATGGATCTGGTGCGCCGGCCACACCCGCCGCTCCCATTGGAACGACCCTCATCATTCGCGACCTCGCGACCGGGATCGATACGGCGTTTGGCAACGTGTCCGAGTTCGCGTGGCAGCCGTTGGATACAGGCCGCCTGCTCGCGATGGCCATCAGTGCAGGCGACCAGGCCGGCAACGGCATCCATCTTTACAACCCAGCTACCTTGCGCCTGCGCGTACTGCATGCGAGTGCGGCCGACTATTCGGCACTGGTCTGGCGCGACGACTCTGCCGATCTCGTCGCGCTGCGGTCCAAGACCAGCGACAAACACGACGGGCCCACACATGTCGCGACGGCATGGCTGTCGCTCGGTCAACCCAACGAGACCGCGCGGACCCTGGACCCCACGGCCAACGGTGCCGAAGACCTTGCCGGCAAACGCGTCGTCACCTTTCGTCGTCCTTCCTGGCTCGATGGCGGTGCCTCTTCCAGTGCGATGGTGATGCTGGGCGTGAGCGACTGGCCCGTCAAGCCGACACCCCCGACTGAGGGTCGCGCCGGTGGGCGCACGGGGGGCCCAGGCGGCGGACGAGGAGCCGCCGCCATAGCGGCCAACGACAAACCTGACGTGGACGTATGGCACTGGACCGACGCCCTGGTCATGCCTGCGCAGAAGATCAGGACGACCGCTGACCAGCGTCGCAACCTCGCGGCCGTCTGGCACCTCGCGTCCAACCGCATCATCACCGTGGGCAAGTCATTCGACGAAACGATCACGCCGATTCGTGGCACCACGCAGGCGCTCGTCAACGAGTTCACGTCATACCTGATGGACCGGTCTATTGGCCGCGGTGCGTCAGATGTGCTGATCGCCGACATGGCCACGGGTACGCGCACGCCGCTCAAGACCAGAGTCACCGGCGCCGCCTCGGTCAGTCCCACTGGCAAGTACCTCCTCTACACCGAGGGCGGGCACTACTGGACGATGGACCTCGCCACGAAGGTGACGACCAATATCACGCGTCACGTCAAGACCTCGTTCGTCGACGTGGAATCAGACAGCACCGCTCCTGAGAAGCCGATGTTCGGCATGGCGGGTTGGACCAAGGACGATGAGTCGGTGGTGCTTTACGACAAGTTCGGCGTCTGGACGATTACGCCGGACGGCAAGACGGCCAGCGATGTGCTTGGGGTCACGACGATGCGGGAGCCCGTCCGGTACCGGTACCTTCGTGTGGACAGTCCGGGGATCGGCGCGCCCGCGGAGCCAGTCACCCTCTCCCCCGCGTACTTCTCGATCTTCGATCCGAAGACCAAGCGATCCGGCTACGCGCGCACAGTCGACGGCCAGGAGGCGCGTGTGGTGTGGCTCGACAAGAGCGTGACCGGCTTGGCCAAAGCTGAGAAGGCGGAGGTCTTCGTGTACACGGTACAGGCCGCCGACGATTCACCGGACCTGTTCACGGCCGGTCCCAATCTGCGACCCGCCGTGCAGGCCACCGAGACCAACGCCTTTGCCTCGAAGTTCGCCTGGGCTCGCGCGGAGCTGGTCGAATACACGGTGCAGCCCAAAGGACAGCCGAAGATGACGCTGCAGGGCATTCTGCATTACCCGGCCAACTACGAGCCTGGGAAAACATATCCCATGGTCGTCTATCTCTACGAGAAGCTCTCGGACGGGATGCACCGGTTCCAGAATCCTTCCGAGCGCGACTACTACAGCGGCACGTCCCTGACGCAGAACGGCTATTTTTTCTTCCAGCCGGACATCGTTTTTGCACCGCGTGAACCTGGTGTGTCCGTGGTGGAGTGTGTGTCCGCAGCCGTCAAGAAGGTGGTCGACACCGGCATGGTCGACGCCACCAAGGTCGGCGTGATGGGCCACTCGTGGGGCGGATTCCATGCGATGTACCTGTCGACCCACTCGAAGATCTTCGCAGCAGCGATCTCCAGCGCAGGAATCTCGAACCTTGTTAGCAACTACGGCAGCCACCATTTCTCCTCCGGCATCGCCGAAACTGATCACATCGAGACCGGTCAGCAGCGTATGGTCGTGCCGCTTTACGAGGACCTGCAGGCCTACATCCGCAACTCCGCCGTCTTCGGGATTTCGACGATGACGACGCCGATGTTGTTGATGACCGGTGACAGCGACGGGACGGTCTACTGGCACCAGTCGGTGGAGTTCTACAACATCGCCAGGCGCGCCAAGAAGAACGTCGTGATGCTTGTCTACAACGGCGAAGACCACGGCCTGCGAGTAAAGAAAAACCAAATCGACTATCACCGCCGCATTCGGCAGTGGTTTGATCACTACCTCAAAGGTGCGGCTCCCGAGAAGTGGATCACCGCAGGCGTAACGGCACTCGAGCGAACCGCGCGCTGAGTTGAGAACCTGCGGCCCGTCACCGGGCGACATTCACCAGCCGGCACGTCCCCGCTGCGCGGTGATTTGCGCTACGTGATGGCGGCTGTGCCAGGCGTAGAGGCCGAGCAATTCGGTCAAGGTCATGGCACCACGTTCGGGGTGTTGCAGCGTGCGATCGAACTGCGAGGGCTCCAGCGTATTGAGCAGTGCGACCAGCCGCTGATGGACGCCGTCGACGATGCCGAGCGAGAGCGCGACGGGGGTGTTGTTGTCGGCGGTTTCGGCCCACGCGGCTTCGTCGTAGGGTTTGATGGTCGGGTTGATTTCAGTGAGGCCGAGCTTGAAGCGCGTGTACGCGTTCATGTGGCTGTCGGCAAGGTGGTGTGTGATTTGCCGCGGACTCCATCCGCCGTCGCGATAGGGCGTGTCGAGCTCTGAGTCGGTCAATCCGGACACGGCTGCCGAAAGGGCGCCAGGCATGGCGGCGATTGCATCGATACACGCAGCTCGACCGGCCGCGTCGAGGTGTGATGCGCGGGTCCATTTGCCAACGGGGTAGCGGAGGTCTTCAGTCATCCGCACATTCTACGCGTGACGCCGCTCACGACGTGAAGGCAAACGTTCGACTTTGGTTCCACCAGACAAGCAGCAGCGCCGCGCCTACGAGGATGAGACCGATCGAGAGTCCGGTCCACAGACCGGCGACGCCCCATCCGTACGAAAAACACAGCGCGTATCCGATAGGTAATCCAATGGCCCAATGACCGACCAGGTTCATCACCATGGGTGTTCGCGTGTCGCCGAGTCCGCGCAACGCGCCCGTAGTGACAGTCTGCAGCCCGTCAAACAACTGGAACACCGAGCAGATAAACAGCAACACCACGCCGACTTCAATGACGCTGGGATCGGATGAATAGATGCGAATCAACTGCTCGGGCACGGTGAAAAAGAGGATCGCAGATGACACCATCGCAGCGGACGCGATGCCAAGTGCCGCCCACCCGGCGCGGCGCATCCCCTGGGCATCCCTCCTGCCGACGGCCTGACCCACACGCACGGCCGCAGCTGACGCCAGGCCAAACGGAATCATGAAGATGAATCCTGCGATATTGAGCACGACTTGATTGGCGGCGGCGGCCAACGGCCCGATGCGTCCGGCCAACGCCGAGGCCGCTGCAAACACACCGACCTCCAACGTGATCTGCATCGCGGCGGGCCATCCGAGCTTGAAGAGTTGCCACACGCGGCCACCATCCCACCTGAACGGGACGTCATGAAGCCCCGATGGACGTTGGCGCTCCTGATGCACGATCACCAGGAACAAGCTGACGGCGAGCACGATTCGCGACGCGACCGTCGCCCACGCCGCGCCCGCCACACCAAGGGCTGGCGCGCCGAGGTTGCCGTAAATCAGCAACCAGTTTACGAACGCGTTCATCACATTGGCGGCCACCAGCGCAATCATGATCGGCCTGACCATGTTCATCGCCTGCAGGTAGCGGCGACACACCACATACGCGAGCAGCGGCGGCGCTGACCAGACAAGCCACTCGGTGTACGCCTCCAGCTCCGGCAACAGGTCAGGGTGAAATCCGAATAACGCCAGATTCGACACGCCGAGCAGCGCCACCGCCATCAGCACCACGGTCAGCACGGCTGCCAGCTGCAGACCCGCAAACAACCATCGGTGGCAATCGTCGATACGCCCGGCGCCGTAACTCTGCGAGACAAACGTATCGAGCGACAGCAGCGTGCCGAACCCGAACACCATCAACGTCATGAACAGGATCCCGCCGGTTCCCACCGCCGCGATCGCCGACGGTCCCAGCGGCCCGACCATGACGGTGTCGACGATGCTCATGGCGAACCAGCCCATTTCGGCCAGCACCACTGGCACGGCAAGGCGCAGCATCGGCCGCAATTCGCCCGATGCGACGTGCGAGGTCACCAGCCGGTCTCCGCCACATACGTCTGCCCCGCCAGATAGTCCACCCGGCAGCGCCGCACATGATGGCGAATGAGGGTGAGCGGCACCAGTCTCGACGTACGACCGACACGAAACGCTTCGATGGCGGTCAACAATTCTTCACGATCGCCTCCGTCAATCTGTCCACGGAAGTACCCGAGCATGTGCATTAGGACGTTCGCGTGTTTTTTCGGCGTCGCAAGCAGCGTCATCGACTGCATCAATCCGGCGGTGTAGGCCTCACGCAGATCGGCGCGCGCCATGGCTTTGGCCTCCGCAACCAGACGGCCGAGCTTCCGGTAGCCGTCGGTGGTGTGCGCGAGTACCGCCAGTTTGTGCGCCGTGTGAAACGCGACCAATTGACCGATCGTCCAACGCCCTTCAAACAACTGCTGAAGTCGGTGGTAGGCGTCCAGGCGCTCGAGAAAATTCTCGCGGAGCGCCTCATCCTGAAGACGCCCCTCCTCCTCCACCGGCAGGTGTGGCCAACGCGCCAATAGCGCATCTGCATACACCCCGCGGCCTGTCTTTGCAGGGATGCCGGTGTCTTCGTAGACCTTCACGCGCGTCAGGCCACAGCTGGGAGAATCCTTCTTCAACACGTAGCCGGACAGGTCGTCGTCTTTCAGCTGGTCGACACGCCTTTTCGCGAACGCGCGCATCGCCGTTGTGTAGTCATGGCCGTTGGCCATGATGAGCCGCACGTCATCGTCTTTCCGAATGAGTCGGAGCGTCTGGCGTGGCGTGCCCAGACCGAGTTCCACCTCGGGGCAGACGGCGACAAAATCAACCCTCGCGCCTAGGGTATCGGCTACAAAATCGTGCCGCTTGTGACCGCCGTCGTATCGAACCTTCTGGCCCAGCAGGCACGACGATACGCCGACACGCATGCGTTCGGCCATCAACGCACGGCCGTCATGACCAGCTCAACCAGGCCGTTGCGACTGACCAATCCGGTCCCGACGGTGGCTCTGGCAGGCGGGGCGGTCGGAAAGAACTCGCGATACACCGCGTTCATCGCCGCGAAGTGCGACAGATCGGTCAGATACACGGTGGTATCCACCACGTTGGCGAACGTCAGTCCCTGTGCCGTGAGCGTGCGCTGGATCCTGGTCAACGTCTCGCGTGTCTGCGCGGTGACATCACCGACATTTCCTTCCGTGTTTCCCAGAACACCGGAGAGATAAATCCGATCACCCGTGCGAATCGCCTGCGACAGCGGCAGGGTCGCATTCACCGGGCCCAGCACCTCCCGATCACCAGTGGTCGCCGTCAGGGTGATCTCGACCAGATAGTCGGGCGTCATCAAGGGCGTCACGGCGGTGGCACGCGCCGGCGGCGTCTTCGGGAAGAACGTGCGGTACACCTCATTCATCTCACCAAACGCCGCTTCATTGGTGATGAACACCTTCGACGTCACCACGTTGTCGAGCGAGAGACCCGCAGTCTTGAGCAACGTGGTCGCATTCTGGAGGACGAGCCGCGTTTGCTCAGCGACCGTCCCCGGTACAAACGTGTCGTCAGTCCCCTTCCGTGAGATCAAGCCGGACAAGAAGACCAAGCCACCGGCCTTCACAATCGTCGAATAGGGACGTGCGGCCTTCACCCACCCTTCCGGGTGCAGGGTTTCTTTCGGAGTGCCGTCGGGCACGGCGATGGCCGCGATCTCGACGAGGGCGCCATTCAACAGGTCGGACACGACCGTCGTCCGTGTCGGGGCCTTGTCGGTGAAGTAGGGCCGGTAGGTGTCATTCATCTGGGCAAAGTCCCCGGGGTTTTTGAGAAACACCGAGACACTGACGACCTGCCCCATCGACGAACCTGCCGCGGTCAGAATCTCGGACATCCGGTCAAGAATTCGCCGGGTTTGCGACGCCACGTCCGGCCCCACCAGCTTCCCATCGTCGCCCGTCCCGAGCAGTCCGGAGACATGGACGAGCCCGCCTCCGACGGTCGCTGGGCTGTACGGCCCGATCGGCGGCGCTCCGGCCGTAATGACTGTCTTGGGCGATGCCTGTTCCATTGTCTGTACTCCCTGCGATGCCACGAATGCCAGCGCGACGGCGACCAGTGCTGTCTGCTTCATGCGTATTAGAATAGCCGCTCCCCGGTGGAGGTTGCACATGCCGATCACACGACTCGCGCCCATCCTTGCTCTTGTCACCATCGCCGTTGCGTCCGTTGACGCCGACGTCAAGACCCGAGAGCGCGCCCAGTTGAAATTTGAAGGCATGCTTGGCCGAATGGTCGGGCTGGCCGGGGGTGGCGCTGCCGCCGACGGCATCACATCAAACGTGGCGGTGACCGGCTCCCGCAAGGCTGAGGTCAACGACCGAACCGGACGAATCGTGGACCTGTCCGAGGAGAGGGTCTATGAGCTGGACGTGCGAAAGAAGGAATACCGTGTGACCACGTTCGCCCAGTTGCGGGAACAGTGGCAGAAGGCGAAGGCGGACGCCGAAAAGCAGGCCAAGGACATGCCGCCCGACGAGCGAGAGGGGGCTGCGCAGTCCGCGCAGCAACTTGAGGTGACGGTGGATGTCAAAGAGACCGGTGTCACCAAGTCCTTCGCCGGGCATCAGGCCAAACAGGTCATCGTCACGCTGACCGCGTTTGAAAAAGGCAAGACACTGGACGAAAGCGGCGGCATGGTCATGACCAACGATGTCTGGGTTGCCCCACGCATCGCCGCGCTCGATGAAATCGGTCAATTCGAAATGAAATTTGTAAAAGCCATTTACGGAGAAGACTTCACGGCTGCCGCCCAGTCGATGGCGGCCGCGCTTGCGATGTATCCCGGTCTCCAGGACATGCTCAAACAGATGGAAACCCGAACGCGCGCACTGCAAGGCACGACGATGGCCACGACGATGAAGGTCGAGACGGTCAGAAGCGCGGAGGCGATGAAGCAGTCGTCGGCGCCGCCGACCGGTGGTCTGGGGGGCGCGCTCGCGCGACGGTTGGGGGCGGGGCGCAAGCCGGAGCAGCGGTCTCTGCTGGTCACGATGGTCCACGAAACGTTGTCAATTGACGCGAGTGCGTCAGAGGCGGACGTCGCGATTCCTGCAGGCTTCAAAGAAAAGAAATAGGAGCGGAGATGAGTGAGCGCAAGAGCCGACGTTCGTTTTTGAAGGCCGTGCCGGCAGCGGTCGCCGGTGCAGTGGCCACCAACGCGTTCGCGCAGCAGCAGCCCTCCGTGGGTCCCATCTCACGCGAGACCGTGGACTGCGCCGAGAAGATCATCGGGCTCGACTTTCACTCTGCGGAGGAGGAGGCCATTGCGCGAAGTTTGAATGGCAACCTCTCCACCTATCAGCAGCTGCGCCAGATCGAGATCCCGCACGACACCGAGGTGGCGCTCACGTTCCGCCCGTACCTCCCAGGTGAAATGCCCGCAGGACCTGCGACGCCTGGACGACCCGTGCGGTACTCGAAACCTGCGGCCGCCTCGATCAAACGCCCGGCGAATCTGGAGGACGTGGCCTTCTGGCCGGTGACGAAACTCGCCGTCCTGATCGAACGGCGGCTGGTCACATCGACTGAACTCACGCAGATGTATCTGTCTCGACTCGAACGGTTTCAGCCGCAGCTCCTCTTTGCGGTGACGATTACCAAAGATCTCGCCTTGCAGCAGGCGGCTGAGGCGGACAAGGCAATCGCGTCGGGCAAATACAAGGGGCCACTCCATGGAATTGCGTGGGGCGCCAAGGACCTGTTCGCCACCAAGGGCATTGCCACCACCTGGGGTGCCGAGCCGTATGTGAGTCAGGTTCCGGACTACGACGCCACGATCGTTGAGCGGCTCCGCGATGCCGGCGCGGTGCTGGTAGCGAAGCTCACCATGGGTGCGCTCGCGCAGGGCGACCAATGGTTCGGTGGTCGCACACGCAATCCGTGGAATCCGCAGGCGGGGGCCAGTGGCTCGTCAGCCGGTCCTGGTTCCGCCACCGCGGCGGGATGTGTGGGGTTTTCGATCGGCACCGAAACGCGCGGCTCGATCATTTCGCCTTCAACAGTGAATGGTGTCGTCGGCCTGCGACCGACATACGGACGCGTCAGCCGCTTCGGTGCGATGGAACTGTCGTGGACGATGGATAAGGTGGGGCCGATGTGCCGCACGGTGGAAGATTGCGTGCTGGTGTTCAACGCCATTTACGGTCCGGACGGGCGGGATGAAAGCGTTGCGAATGCCGCGTTCAACTGGAACCCGGCGGCGGCGCTATCCGGCTATCGCATTGGTTATGTGCGCAGTGACTTTGAAGTGCAGCCGGCAGCGGCGGGCGGCCGAGGTGGTGGTCGCGGTGGCGCGCCCAATCCGGCTCAGCAGCAGCAGGCGGCTGAGCGCCTCAAGAACATGCAGCAGGTGCTGACCGAGATGCAGAAGCTGGGCGCCAAGCTCGAGCCCGTGGAGTTGCCTGACTACCCCGCCAATGCGCTGAGTTTTGTGTTGAGTGTGGAATCGGCGGCGGCCTTTGACGACCTGCTGCGTTCACGGGGCACAGATCTGATGAACAACAGCACGTGGCCGGCGACGTTCCGCGCCAACCGGTTTGTACCGGCAGTGGAATACATTCGTGCCCAGCGCATCCGGACGTTGCTCATGCGTGAGTGGGGCACGTTCATGGACAAGTACGACGCGTTCATTTCATCGAACAGCGCCGGCCTGGCCGCGACCAACTTGACAGGCCATCCGGCGATTGCACTCAAGTGCGGATTCGTGAACAACCTGCCGCACACGTTGATGGTGACCGGCGGGTTGTACGACGAGGCGGCGATTTGCCGCATCGCCATGGCGTACGAGCAGGCGACTGAGTGGAAGGATCGCCACCCTACCCTGAAAGCGTAGGGCGAGACCTTCAGGTCCGCCCGGATCAACGGACCCGGATGTCTTGTGTCGCCTGTTGTCCGTCGGCGAGACGTACGCTGATCGAAGCGGGCAGCAATTGACGCAGGAACTCCGGGTCGAGCCACTCGCCCGTTTCAACATCCGTCACAGCGGCAATCCGGTAATCGCCCGGTGGCAGCCCCACAAACGCAAACTTGCCGTCGGTGGCCGGGCGCGTCGAGCGCATGCGCCTGGCATACGGCACCCAGTAGCGCTGGTCTTCCGGGAAGACGACGACTGAATAGTCGGCTGTCGCTGCGCCCATCGCGTCCGTCAACACGCCCTTGAGATCGGTGTTGCGATCGCCAAACTGCACGGTCAGAGCCGACACGTTCGTGTCGTCCGCAACCTCGAGGGGAAAATCCATCACGTCGATGCCGTTGGCGATGACTGTCTTGACTGACCAGCCCTGCGCGCCGCTCGCGGTCACGCGATATTTTCCAGGGATGACGCCGTTGATGGTGAATCGCCCGCCGGCATCGGCCATCGCCGACAGATTGCCCACACCCAGCGACTGCAGCACCGGTCCAAGCGGCGTCATCGAGACGCGCACACGCTGCGTGCCTGTGGGCTGCGGCGAGGTTCCCACAAACGAGATGCTGCCCGACACCGGCATCCCCTCGCGCATCGTCAGGCTGACGACCGGCGGAGAGACTCCGTCCACGAACAAGTCCGACTGGGCCCAGATGCGGCGCTGCGTCCCGGGCTGATTCGGCGTTTCAAATGCGCCCACGCCAGCCGGTACGGAGTTCGGCCCTCGTGGTTCGGTCACTGTGGCCAGCGCAAACACCGTGTACTGACCGGGCACCACCGAGCGGAACGTAAACGTGCCCGTCTGGGTGGGTCGCACACTCTGTTGCGCGAGCCCCAACGCATTTTCCTCGGCCTGCAGCAAGCGCACCTGCACGGTGGTGGGGCTCTGACCGCTGGTCATGACCACCTGCCCGGTCACCGTGGTCAGCGCCACGCGCTGCAGCGCAAAATCGATCCCGAGTTGCTCTTCAGAGACGCCCACACGAATTGCGCGCGCGCCGGCCAACTGCGTGGTGCCGGGATAAAACACCGGCGCGTACCCTTGTGCCGGATCGGACGAGCCGCGCAGTTCGTCGATGTTCACGTTCATCACAACATTTCCGCCAACGAGGCCACGCGCAGTCACTTCCTCCGCACGCGCCTGGTTCACCACGTCGGCGCTTGTGAGAATTTCTGAGGCGGTGTTGCGGGGCACGGCGGAGACCACATAATCGCCGGGCGTCAGGTTGTAGATGCGATACAGGCCGCGATCGTCGGTGGTGCCGGTGCCCGCGGTGGTCAACATGCGCTCACCAGCCTGGATCATCCACCGCATGACACGCACAGGTGTGCCTATCGACGGCCGGTTCTTTTCATCAAGCACCGACCCGGAGATGACACCGCCCTTGGCGATCTCAAACGTCACGTCCTTGAGCTGCTGCCCAGCAGCCAGCACGATCGATGTGCCGGGCTTGCCTGGCTGTTTCTGCCCATAGGTGCCGGCGATGTGCCCGCTCCGTGTGCCTCGCACCGTGAATGTGCCAGCCGGCAACTTGTCGAACATGAACTGCCCATCGTCGTTGGTCATTGCCGACCGCGGGCTGCGCAGTTCAGGACCGCTGAGCGTGACCCTGACGCCTTCAACCGGCTGTCCAGACCCAGCCATGGTGACCGTGCCGATCATGGCGCCCGTGCCGGTCGGCGCAGGCGTCGGCCCTTGCGCGTCGCGCTGAGGGCCGCCGACTGTCTGAGTGACCGTGAGTTGCGAGGCCGCGATCCCCAGGGACATCGCCAGACCCACAACCGCCCCCAACAGAATGCTTCGACGCATGACGTCAGTTTAGACGGTCGGAGAGGATTCACAACGAGGCATGGAAGGACTGGGAGGTGACTCGTTGTAAAAAGCTCTTAAGCGACGCGTTCGATCGTGACCTTTTGCATCACGACCGGCGTCTTGGGTTTGTCCTGCCCGTCCACGGGGGTGCGGCCGATGATCTTGATCACGTCGAGGCCTTCGACGACCTGACCGAACACCGAGTGTTTGCGATCGAGGTGCGGCGTCGGGCCCAGGGTGATGAAGAACTGGCTGCCGTTGGTGTTGGGACCGGCGTTGGCCATCGAGAGGATGCCCAGCTTGTCGTGGCGCAGGTCGGGGTGGAACTCGTCCGCGAACTGGAAGCCAGGGCCGCCGAAGCCCTTGCCCAGCGGATCGCCGCCCTGAATCATGAAGCCGTCGATGACGCGGTGAAACACGATGCCGTCGTAATACGGCTTGGTGTGTTTCTCCCCCGTCCCCGGGTGGGTCCACTCCTTCGTGCCTTCGATCAGGCCGGCAAAGATGCCGACGGTCTTGGGCACCTTGGACTCAAACAGCTCAACCGTGAAATTGCCGAGGGTCGTTTCAAACTTGGCGTACAGGCCGGGATTCAACATACCTACATTTTGTCAGAAGACGCCCCGCCTCCACCAATCAGCTTACGCAGTTGTTGGGCGGTCAGCGCGTGAATGGAATCGGCCGGCACCTTGGCCAGCCACTCCTTCGCTTTGTCGATCTCTCCGGCCATCGCATGACAGTTGGCCGTGTTGAGGTAGGACGCCTGTTCCTGGTCGGTGTCTTCCTTGATGGCCGCCTGGAAGCCGGCGATTTGGCTCGCGCGGAAGTCCTCGTCCACGTCGGCCTTTTTCATGGCTTCGAGGTCCCGCCTGGCGAGGTTGGCCGAGTTGCGATAACACGTTCCGGCGGTCGCAAACCGGCCGGCGGCATCAGGCCATCGTTCGCGTGCAAACGCCACAAGGCCGTAAAACCAGCGGGCGATGCACTGCTCGTTGCGTGCATCCATCTTGATGGCGTCGGCCAGATCCACTTCGGCAAGGTCGAGCTGCCCCTGGTCGTGTTTAATCATCCCGCCGAGGATCAGCACCTTCATGTTCAAGTCCAGTGCCCGCGAGGCGTCCACATCCGTCCGTGCCGTGGCCAGGTCCTTGCGCTGATACTGATTCCACGCGCGCCAGTAGTACGCGTCGGCGTAGT
Organism: Vicinamibacterales bacterium; assembly: GCA_046590915.1. Taxonomy (GTDB): domain Bacteria; phylum Acidobacteriota; class Vicinamibacteria; order Vicinamibacterales; family SCN-69-37; genus SYFT01. Next base: position 8,202 of record JBKJTD010000385.1, on the reverse strand, counting down.
TGTAATACTTCCGCTCGATGATGCGTGTCGCGCCTTCAATCGAGGGCACAAACTGGCCCAGATGCCCAAGACAAATCACCCGCTGCATCGCCGCCTCCTCGTGCAGTGGCACGAGCGCAATCGTGTCCTCGTAGTACCGGACAGCCGCTTTGCAGTCGCCTATGGTCTGGTTGAAATGCCCGAGTCCGTAGGTCACCGAGGGGGATCGTGGGAACCGCTCATGCGCGGCATGGAGCGCCGCACGCAGGCGTTTTGTGTACGCCGACGTCACCACCAGCACGTTCAACCTTGCGCTGAACAACTCGGCCTCGACAAACGCCGGCACGGCTGCCACCACCGTCTGCAGGTGTGTGTCGATCACAGCCGGACACGTCCCCATGCGATACCGCACCAGCGTGGGCGCATCCTCGGGAACCCGTGGCACGTCAAGAGTGGGTCGACCAGAAAAGACGCGGAGACATTCGAGACTGGCAGACAGGTAGGCGCGGAAAGGCGCGCTCCCCTCGCCGACGGCCAGGCGCTGATAGGTGTCGCGCGCCTCAGTGAGGCACGAGTAACACCCTTCAAGCACCCGTCCATCGGCAGCCGTGACGAGCGCCAGAGCCGCCTTGCGGATGGGAGCCGACGCACACGACGCCGACACCAATCCCAGGGCGAGCACCACAGCCGTTATCCGCATGCTAAGATTTTGACACCACTTTCCTCCCGAAGTTCCACGCCCAGCCGGTCCAACCCATTGACCACGTCCCCGACCAGATCCCGCGGGTGCTCCACGCCCGGTGACAACCGAATCAACGTGTCGGACAGACCCAGTTCAGCCCTGGTGGCAGCCGGGATTGACGCATGGGTCATCTTGCACGGCAGACACACCAGCGACCGGACGCCGCCGAGGCTTTCGCCGAGCGCAAAGTAGGTCAGCGACGACACGAAGGCCGACGCCTCTTCCAACGTCCCGTCGAGTTCGAACGACACCATGCCGCCAAATCCCGTCATCTGCCGTTTTGCGGTCTCATGTCCAGGATGCGACGCCAGCCCTGGGTAATAGACGCGCTTGACCCGTGGATGCGCGAGCAGTGCGTCAGCAATGGCCGCGGCGTTCTGCGCATGACGCTCCATGCGGAGCTCCAGCGTCTTGATGCCGCGCAAGGTCAGCCAGCAGTCAAACGGGCTCGGCACACCACCAAGCGCATTCTGCAGGAAACCCACGGGCTCGAAGATGGCCTGGTCCTTCGTGATGACCGCACCTTGAATCACATCAAGATGTCCAGCCAGATATTTGGTGACGCTCTGAATCACCAGATCGGCGCCAAGCGCCAACGGCTGCTGAAAGTACGGCGTCGCGAACGTGTTGTCCACCACCACCAGTGCGCCCGCCTGATGGGCAATGTGCGCCACAGCTTCGATGTCGTACACGAGCAACCGAGGGTTGGTCGGCGACTCCAGCCACACAAGCTTCGGCTTTGTCGCGACCGCTTCGGTCAACGCATCAAGATCGCTGAAGTCAACGCGAACAACAATCGCACCAAGGGGTTCAAACACCTTGTGCAGCAAGCGGAACGTACCGCCATACACGTCCACGGGAACGACGATGGTGTCGCCGGGTTTGAGATAGGCCTGAAGGATCGCGTTCTCTGCGGCGAGACCGGAACCAAACACCGCGCAGTGTGTGCCGCCCTCCAGTTCTGCCAGCACCGTCTCCAGTCGCTTGCGTGTCGGGTTGGACGTCCGCGTGTAATCAAACCCCTTGTGCTCCCCTGGCCCCTCCTGCTGATAGGTCGTCGTCTGAAAAATCGGCGCAACCACTGCGCCCGTGTTCGGTTCCGATGGCTGCCCTGCGTGAATTGTCTTCGTTGCGAATTCCATTTCGTGTCTCCTTGTTACGCCGAAGCTGAAGCTTCGGCCTCCATGTGTGTCTTCGGAGCGATACCTATGCGACGCGCGTTCCTGCACTGTCGAAGCTGCGGATGATGAGTGGAAGTTGTGTGCGCTGTGCGTGGTCAATAGCCTGGCGCTGAACGAGGGGACAGCCGTCGTCTGCCATCGCCAGCGCGTCGGTGTATGAGATGTGGTCGATGAGTGCGGCGTCGTGCACTTCTCGTGGATCAGCAGTGAAGTAGCCCGGCACGTCCTTGATGAGTTCGCATCGAACGGCACCGAGTGCCGCGGCCAACGCCACGGCCGACCAATCCGAGCCTCCGCGACCGAGGGTGACGATCTGCTGACGATGGATGGCCAGAAAGCCGGGCACGACCACAACCGCTGACCATCCCAGTGCCGCACGCAGCGACAACGGATTCAATGTGAGGTCGGACGCATCTGGCCGCCGTCCCTGGGTAGAAGAGACGCGAAGGCCCGTCTCGTGCACGTTGAATCCCGAGGCTGTTACTCCTTCCGCGCGCAGTGCGAGCGTGAGCAATGCGACCGACCGCAGTTCCCCGGTCGACCAGAGCAGGTCGAGGGCGTCCTGCTCGGGCTCGACCGAGATCGCGCTCGCCTCGGAGCGCAGGCGGTCCGTGTGTCCCTCTTCAGCAGAGACGACGGCGACGATGTGTTCACGGGTGCGAATGATCTCGTCCTTGAGGAAAAGAGCGACGGTGCGATAGGCCGCCAGGTCCTTGAGGACAGAGCCTCCGAGTTTGAGGACGGCAACGTCAGGCACGAGCCGCCTCCAATACGGGGAGCCAGATCACGCCGATCCCAGTGGCGGCGAGGGCATCAACGGCCTCGCGCACGGCCGCCACAGGTGCGGGCGCCGTGAGGACCGCGCACCGGCCGTCGTGCTCGACCACACACACTGCGGGAATATGTCGGGCAGCCAGAAACTCGGCGAGATCGCCCGTAGTGGTGGCCAACGCGTCGAGCGCCAGAAACCACGCACCGGCAGGTACTTCCCGCACCGCTGCGGCAGCCGGCTTCGCATTGGGCTGCCCCGTCGTTAACCATCGTCCGGTTGACACTTCCACCAGGTCGTCAAGGATCGTCGCGGCGGTGACGTCTCGACCCGCGCCTGGTCCAATGAACGTGACCGCTTGAGGTCCGACGCCCACACTCAGCACGTTGGTCACATCGTCAAGCGCGGCGAACGGGTGGGTGTTGGGGACAAACGCGGGACCCACCCATCCGCCTGATGTCGGACCATCGACCCTGGCGATGGCGATGGCGACAGGTTTGATCACTCCGGACAATCGCCGGGCGAGGTCAGCGTGTTCGGGGGTGAGGTCAACGATTGATCGGCACGGAAGGTCGGCGACCGTGACGTCCGTGTGGCCGGCCAGATGCAGAAGGATCGTCAGCTTCTCTGCAGCGTCACGACCACTGACGTCCGCGTCGCTTGAGGGCTCGGCGTATCCGCGCTCGACGGCTTCGACCAGCGCCGTGTCATACGTCACACCCGCGGCCAGGCGCGTGAGAATGTAGTGCGACGTGCCGTTGAGGATGCCGGTGAAGGCGCCGGCACCAGACGCGAGTGGCCTGCGCGCGAGTGTGTTCACACAGGGCACACCCGCCATCACTGCCGCCTCGAAGTAGAAGGTTGTGTCGTGCGCGTCGGCCGTTGCCTGCAGCGCAATGCCGTGAGCCGCCACGAGAGACTTGTTTGCGGTCACCACCGGAATCCCCAGTCGCAGCGCGCGCTCGACGAGGGTACGCGCGGGCTCCACGCCGCCCAGGACTTCGACGATGACGTCGCAGTCGTCGAAGGGAAAGTCGTCGGCGTCGGTCCAGAGCGGAATGGTCGGCGAGACGCGTGGCTTGTGTTGGTCACGCACCAGCGCGCCGATGCACTTGATGAGCACACCTGCCTCGCTCAGTCGTTCACTGGCGCTCGTGGCCACACGCGCCACGGCTTGTCCGACTCCGCCAAAGCCCAGCAGGCCGACCCGCACCACTTGCAGAGACACGTCCGTTGTTGCAGACACACTTCCCCCCTCCCCACCCGTGGTCTGCACAAGCGCAGACGACAAGGCAGGCGAGCTTCACGCGACGTACCAGACCAGTTGGGAACGAGTGGTGATGCACGACGCGCAGGATGCGGGTCGTGCCTCGTTTATCTACCCCGGTCTCGGGCAGGATTTAGCACCTGAGCGGATCATCCGCCTGGTTGCTGTGGCATCGTCGGGCCTGTTCCCTCCGCCACTCGCGATAAAGGCCCGCAACACGTGCGGGCAAGGAAGAGAATACACGTGACATCTATGTATGTCAATGTGTGGATTATTGTGGCGCTGGATGGGTGCTCGACGGGTGCTTGAAAAGTGCTCAACAAGTGCTCGCTGGGTGCGTCCGGGGCGTGCACTTGCGTGAGCACCCCGTGAGCACCTACTTGAGCACCCCCGTGAGCACCCGAACGTATACATGTACCGTCACTGGCCTGCCGTAGCTGTCTCTGAGATTGGCGGGGGTGCGGTGCACGGTGACGTCCGCACCGATCGACGTCGTCAGGCCTCGTCCGTGCCACAGGCGGCGGTCAGTCCCGACCAGCAGCGCGCCGATGCGGGATCGGAAATGGCGTTCCTCGCCGGTGCGGGCAGCATGTTCGAAGTCCACAAGGATGAAACGGTCGACGATTTCGGCGCGTGAGTAGACACGCAGGTCAGGAGTGACGTCGAGCGCGACCTCCAGCAACGCGCCCCACTCGGTGTGATCCGACCGCCGGTTGCGTCCCACTGCGGCCGTCCATGACACGGCGCGCGTATCGGCCGATTGCAGGCGCGCAAACTCGATCGACGCAGTGGTCTTGACGACATCGCCGGGCTCGAGCGGTTCAGGTGACGCCAGCCAGCCGTTCGAAATTTGCGCGCGCCACGAACCGTTGGTCCATGAGGCGCGAGTCGCCACGCTGTCGAGCGGGCCGAGGTCGAGATCGAGGCGATGTTCGTCGGGCTCCCGACCCTGGAACGCTGACACTTCAATGCCGAGAGTGCGGCCCCTCACGCCGGCGGTCAACACGCCATGCGTGATGTGCGTCGAATCGAGCATATGGTGCGTCAATGGTGCAGTCGGATGAAACGCTGCGGACGCGCGATGCATGAACGGCGTCGGACCGAGCGCAGGACTGCCCACAATTCCCGCTTCCATGAAGATCGTCGTCGCCGGCGTGACCAACCGGTCGAGCCGCGCGTCGAGCGCCATCATCAGATCGTGCGGGTGCTGATAGTCGCGCAACGGCAGGTCGTCGAGGGTCTCACCGGACTGGAAGACCTGGGCTGAGCCAAGGCGCCGCAGGGTGAATGGCTCTGCCGACGCCATCACGTTGAAAGAGAGCCTCGTGCGTGGCGTTGTGCGCGAGGCGGAGGCCATGAACCAATTGGTGGATTCGACCTGCGTGAAGTCCGTGAACTTTCGATCTTGAATGTTGAGAGTGAGAAACCCCTGTGCGGCTGCACGAAACGACCAGCCCGTTGGCGCAGGCGCGGCGTGGTGTTCGTGTTGCGCGAGTGCGGGGAGGGGGAAGACGAAGACGAAGACTAGTAGGTGGTGTGGGCGAAGTCCGCCGTAGCTCCGGAGGAGCGAAGGAGGATGGGGCACGTGGTTACTGAGCGTTGCGATAGATGACGTAGGCGATGATGCCGGCGGTAACCGTGAAACACGCGATCGCCGCGGACTTGAAGGCGGGTTTCTTCTGCGCCATGTGCAGGAAGGTCAACCCCAGCGCCATCGCGACCAGGCCACCGGCTTCGAAATAGGCGCCGGTGGTGACGCGATAACCGGCCGCACCGAGGGCAAGGATGATAATGAGCGGTCGCGAAATCACGCAAGAGCCTCCGCCTGAATTGTAGCGCGGAGGGCTAGGTTGAAGGTCATAGGCCACAGGTACGGACGGTCCGTACCTGTAGCCTTCTGCCTTTCCCCTTCGACCTTCCGTGTTACTTGGGAAGGATCACGCTGTCGATGACGTGAATGACGCCGTTGGACGCCTTGACGTCGGTCGTCACCACGTTTGCGCCGTTGACGGTGACCTTGCCACCCATCACACCGATCTTGACCGTCTGGCCGTTGACCGTCTTCACATCCGCACCATTCATCGTCAACACCTGCGCCGCGAGCACGTTGCCGAGCACCACGTGATACGTCAGGATGGCCGTGAGCTTGGCCTTATTCTCGGGCTTGAGGAGGTCCTCGACGGTGCCCTTCGGCAGCTTCGCGAACGCCGCATCGGTTGGTGCAAACACCGTGAACGGGCCCTTGCCCTTGAGCGTGTCGATGAGCCCGGCAGCCGTCAGGGCCGCCGCCAGCGTCTTGAACGAACCCGCGGCCACCGCAGTGTCCACGATGTCCTTCGGCGCCTGCGCCTTCACGCTCGAACCCGCCACGAACGCCACGGCCGCGATCGCGACCACTGTGAGTTTGATGAACTGTGCCTTCATGATTGCTGTCGTCTCCTGAAAAATTGCCGTTGAGTGGACCCTGTTTGGCCACGACTTGTCAGTCGCAACCATTTCATCCTAAGTTAAATATGTTTGAGCTAAACGAAATATATTACCTGCAGTGCAATTCAATTGCTCTACATGAAAACTCGGGTCGTCATCGTGACCGACAATAAAACGAGGTGTCTCCATGCTCTCTCCGACCCTGACCGAAGGCCTTGAACGCTACGAAATCGGCCCCAAACTTCGCGCACTCCGGCTCAAAAAGAAAATGGGCTTGGTTCAGTTGGGCAAACACACGGGGCTGTCGCCGGCGTTGCTCTCAAAAGTCGAGCGCGGACGCCTGTTCCCGACGCTGCCTACGCTGCTGCGAATCTCGCTCGTCTTTGGTGTGGGGCTTGAGCACTTCTTTGCCGAGGCACGTGAAAAGCCGGTCATGGCTGTGGTGCGGCGCGCGGATCGCGTACGCCTGCCCGAGAAGCCCGAGGGGCAGCCAAGCGCGTACGCGTTCGAGTGTCTCGATTACCCAGCCACGGAACGGAAGCTCAACGGGTACTTCGTGGAGTTTGAGCCCGCATCGAGAACCGCGTTTGATCCTCACGTGCACGCCGGCGCCGAGGTCCTCTACGTGCTCCGAGGCAAACTCGTCGTCAATTACGATGGCGAAGACCATCCGCTGGCAGAAGGCGATTCAATGTATTTCGACTCCACGCGTCCGCACAGCTACACCCGCCAGGGCAACATGCCGTGCTCAGCGGTCGTGGTGACCACCGCCTAGAAAAGTGTCACAACGAGACGTGGAGGACTGGGAGAAAACCAGGAATCTTTTCTCTCAGCCCTCCATGACTCGATGTGAACCTGAAGTCCTTTCGAGGTGGAGCAACCGGCGCTTGCGCCAGAGGCCCCCACCGTAGCCGCCGAGTTCGCCGCTCTTGTTCACGACGCGGTGGCAGGGGATCACGATGGCGATGCGGTTGAGGCCGTTGGCGCGGCCGACGGCGCGAACCGCCGCACGATTGCCGATCGCGATCGCGACGTCTTCATACGAACGGGTCTCCCCATACGGAATTTGGAGGAGCTCGCCCCACACACGTTCCTCGAACGCCGTGCCCGGCGCGATGACGGGCACTGAGAACTCACGCAACGTGCCTGCGAAATAGCCCTGCAATTCCGTCTTCAATGTGTCGAGATGCCGATGCTCAGCCGGAACAAGCGCCCGCTTGAACCTTTTGCGTACGGTGTCGAGCTGCGCCTCCAACATCCGACGGTCCGTGAACTCCAGCAGATTCACTCCCGCGTCGGTCGCACCGGCAATCATCGGGCCGACCGGTGTGTCCATCCACCCGAGATGAACGGCATCTGCACTAACCGCCTGCCCGGGCGCTGTGCCGAACACCCGACCGAACGCGTCCCTGAATCCGCTGTGACTTTCATACCCCGAATCAAACACGGCATCGTCGATCTGCCCACCGTGTTTGATGACGTCGAGCGCGGAGGCCAGACGACGGGCGCGACAGTAGGCCTGGAAGGTCAGACCGTAGCGGGAGGCGAAGTATCGGCGGACCCGGGCGGGTTCGAGTCCCATCTTCGTGAGGTCGGCGTCACGCACGCGATCGCTCGGAGCAGATTCGATGCGTGCAACGACGCGCCGCACCCACTCGGGGTGGTCGCCTTCGCCCTCAAGCGGCCGGCATCTCAGACACGCACGGTATCCCGCAAACATTGCGCCTTTGACTGAGCTGTAGAACTCGACGTTTTCCGGTTTCGGTTTACGGGCGGTGCACGAGGGCCGGCAGAAGATCCCCGTGGTTTTGACGCCGAGATAGAACACGCCGTCGTA
>JBKJTD010000335.1:0-8759 GCA_046590915.1 Vicinamibacterales bacterium | reverse complement strand
CTGGTCGCCCTGCTGCTGGGCGAACTCGGACGACGGCGTAATCGGCAGACGGGCGTCACGACTCGCTGGGCCATCGTCTGCTCCGCCATCGGGGTCGTCTTCACCGCTGTCCATATTTTGATCGCGCTTGGTGTGGTCTACCAGTGGGACCACGCGCGGGCGGTGACGGTGACCGCTCAGCGCGCTGCCGCTGTTTACGGCGTCGCGTGGCCGCTCAGTCTGTACGTGAACTACGTGTTTCTGGCGTGGTGGATGGTCGACACGATGTGGTGGTGGCGCTCGACCTCATCCTTTCTCGTGAGGTCTCCATTCATCGAGTGGGCCTGGCGCCTCACGGCCTTCACCATGGTGGTCAACGGTGCGGTCATCTTCGCCAGCCCCGTCGGTCGCATTGCGGGGGTACCCCTCACGATTGCGCTCGTGTTTGTGTGGTGGCACTCGCCTTCCCGACATCAGGGACGAAGTGCCGCTAACGCGTCTTGGTCAGTCGCAGATCCCAGACGCGATCCTGCGTGATGCTCAGAGCCACCACCACGTCGTCTTTGCGGTGGAACGTGACCTGTCCGAGACCGGCCCCTGCTTCAAAGCGGTCACGTGAGTGCGGACGCAACGTGATGCGTGCATCGGGGCGACGGAGGAGCACGAGCGATCCGTTGTCAACCCGCGCGATGAACTGCGTCTCCACCTCAGCACTGTCATAGGTGCCCGCAAAGGCTGCCAGGTCGTCGGCTGTCGGACGATAGGACGCATCGGCCTTCACGCCAACCAGCGGCCCTTCTGCTTCTGACAGCACGGTTGGCCGAGGCGCACTGGCGTTTGCCCTGTCGCCGAGATACAGATCACTCACCTGGCGCACGAATGTGGCCGGCGCAGCGTTGCCGGCATTGCACAGCACCGCGATGGTCAATTTTGCCGACGGGTACTCGGTCAAAAATGCGCGATACCCGGCAGTCGCGCCGGAGTGATACACCTCGGGCACACCTTTGTAGGCACCACGAAACACGCCGAGGCCATAGTGCAGGTCGCGACCATCGGGCAATTTCGCGACGGTCTGCTGGACGTGTGCAAGGTCCTTGAGCGCTCCGGAGGTCAACGCGGCCTGCCACGTCAGCAGATCGCCCACGGTCGTGAGCAGCCCTCCGTTGCCGTGAACATTTTCAAACGGCATATCCTGCCTGAATCGTCCGACCGCCATGCTGTAACCAATCGCGCGGCCGGCAATAATGCGTGCGTAGTCGTCGCGCCAGGAGGTCTTCGTCAGGCCGAGCGGTTCAAACAGACGCGTGCGACTGAACTCGGCGAAACTCATCCCGCTGACGCGGGCGATGACTACCGCCGCGAGGTTGTAGCCGGAGTTGCTGTACGACCAGCGCGTGCCCGGCGCAAAATTCAACGCGGTCTGCCGGCTCAACATGTCCACCACATGGGCGTGGGTGTACGTCATCGCACCTCGCGGCCGGCCGGCGATCCCCCCGAGGTTGCCCCAGTCGCGAAGCCCACTTGTGTGCGACAACATCTGCCGAATCGTGAATGACGCCTGAGACTCCGACAACTCCGGCACATACTTCCGGACGTCGTCATCGAGCGACACCTTGCCGTCGCGCGCCAGCAGAACCATCGCGGCGGCGGTGAACTGCTTCGAGACGGATCCGGCCTCGAAGATGGTGTCGGGTGTGTTGGGCGCGGCGTGTTCCAGGTCCGCCATGCCATAGGCGCGCTGCAACACCGGGACTCCATTTTCAGCAACACCTATCGCACACCCCGGCGTCGCCGTATTCCAGGCGGCGAATACCTTGTCGACTGCGGCCTGCCTTGTCGCAGGTGGAGCGGTCTGGTCCTGAGCCGCGACGGCCATACCGCCGAGGATCGCGAACACTACGGCGAATCGGATTTTCATGATGCGCAATGTTACCCTTTGGGCCATGACACTCCGCACGCTGGTTGCCGTGGCCCTTGTTATTGCGTTCTCGTGGCCCGGCACGTCTGTCTCGACGCAGACGCCACCGGATTTGGGGGTCTTTTCCAAGGACGGCGTTGTCGTCACCGCGTCCGACCTGGCCTCCGACATTGGTGCGTCGGTGCTGGCGCGCGGAGGTACTGCGGTGGATGCGGCAGTCGCCACCGCGTTTGCGATGGCGGTGACCTATCCGACTGCGGGCAATCTCGGTGGCGGCGGCTTCATGATCGTCCGCCTGCCCGATGGCACAGCCACGACGTTTGACTTCCGCGAAAAGGCGCCGGGCAAATCGACGCCGACGATGTATCTGGATGGGCAGGGCAATATCAACCGCAGCCTCACTGCGGCTGGATATCTTGCGCCAGGAGTTCCAGGCACGGTGCGCGGCCTGGCGATGGCGCACGCACGGTTCGGCAAGTTGCCGTGGCGCGATCTTGTGCAGCCGTCCGCCGACCTCGCGCGCAACGGCTTCAAGGTGTCGGCGTCACTCGCCAACGGACTCAATCGTGAAGTGGCCGGTCCCATGAAGGCGTTCCCAGGATCGGTGGCCGCATACGGCCGCCCTGATGGCAAGCCCTGGACCGTCGGCGACACCATCATTCTCGGTGATCTCGCCAAAACCCTGGGTGCGATTGCCACCGGTGGTCCCGACGCGTTTTACACCGGCTGGATTGCCGAGACGATTGACAAGGCGATGGCGGCCAACGGCGGGCTGATCACGAAGGCGGACCTCGCGGCGTATCAGGCAAAGGAACGCCAACCGGTTCGCGGCACGTTCCTCGGATACGAAATCATCTCCATGCCGCCACCCAGCTCAGGCGGCATTGCGCTCATCTCCATGCTCAACATGCTTGAGGCACTCGAGGTGCACAAGTTGCCGCGCCAGTCGGCGGAAGCGATCCACCTGGTGACGGAAGCCCGTCGCAGGGGGTTTCTTGATCGCGCACGGTTTCTGGGTGATCCGGATTTTGTCGAGGTGCCCGTCGCAAGGCTCATCTCCAAGCCCCACGCGGAATCATTGATTGCGACGATCAACAAGACGGGCGCATCCAGCTCGACTGAGCTGGGCAAGGACATCATCACGCTCCCGGGTGAAGAATCTGATGAGACCACGCACTTTTCTGTCGCGGATCGTTCGGGCATGTCCGTGTCGCTCACGTACACGCTCGAGGGCGGCTACGGATCCCATTTGGTGATTCCGGGAACGGGATTCCTGCTCAACAACGAGATGGGCGACTTCAACAAGAAACCCGGTACGACGAATCTCACTGGGGACATCGGCACTCCGGCAAACCTGATTGCACCCGGCAAACGAATGCTCAGTTCGATGACGCCAATCATCGTCGCGAGGTCCGGACGTCTGGTGCTGGTGACCGGATCCCCAGGTGGACGAACCATCATCAATACATCACTCGATGTGGTGCTCGGAGTCACGGCATGGGGACTCAACGGCCGCGAGGCCGTGGACGCGCCGCGCATGCATCATCAGTGGCTGCCTGATCGCCTCAGCATCGAGGCGAATGGCGTGTCTGATGAGGTGCTTGCTGCGCTCAAGGCACTGGGGCACGATGCGCGCGTGGGCGGCACGCAGGGCTCGGCGCAGTCGATCTGGGTACACCCCAACACCGGCGCCTTGTATGGTGTCGCAGACAAACGCAGTGCTGACGCCAAGGCGGCGACGCCGACCGCGCCCGCCGGTGTGCAGCGCTGACGCGCTCGCCTGACGATTCCTGAGGGACGGAGTCTCTACCGCTTCACGGCGTATTCGAGCATCAGCAGGCCTGTTTTTTCGAACACCCGGTGCGACGTCAGTGTCAATTGGTGGGTCGCTGCCGGACCGGCGTAGAGCGGCAGTCCGGCTCCGAGCAGGATTGGGGCGATCACCACTTCAACGGTGTCCACGAGCCCCAGGTCAGCCAAGCTCCGGAACAACTCGCCTCCACCAAACAGCCATATGTCCTTGCCGGGTTTGGCCTTCAACGCGTTGATAACCCTCGCGAGATCGTCTTTCACGATCGTCAGTCCAGGATAGGCTTCGGCGCCGAGCGTCCGAGACACCACGACCGTCTCCTTGCCGAAGAGTCTGCCGTCCGCGATCCCCCCCTGCCCGGCCATGCCGACGAACGTCTTTCGTCCGAGGACGAGCGTGTCGAACTGGGCGAAATGCGCGGCGAAATCGATCCCGGGGTCCATTGGGATCCAGTCGGCTTCCCCATCGGGACCCGCGATGAACCCGTCCAGACTCATTACGACCTGATACCGGAGACGACGCGGTGCACATGCGGCCATCGGAACCTCCTGGCGCATCGTATATAAATGACCATTTACAAATCAAGATAAAAGTAAACGTCCGTTTATAATTGGCGCCCATGTGCGCCAGGCCCAGACTCAATTCGGATACCGAGATCCTCCAAGCGGCCTTCCGCGCCATCGCCCGGCTGGGCCCGGTCAGGGTCACACTCGCGGATGTCGCCTCGGAAGCCGGCGTGACAGCGGCCTCACTGGTGCAGCGGTTTGGCTCCAAACGCGCGTTGCTCCTCGCGGCCGCTGCGGACGCGGCTGGTGGCCACGTCTACATTTTCGCTGGACTGCGGCAAACACATCGCTCGCCCACCAAGGCGATCCTCGGTCTCGCGGACTGTATGTCCGTGCTGGGCGAGACGCCTGAGCAAATCGCGCATTCGCTCGCCTTCCTGCAAATCGACCTCACCGACCGCGACTTCCTCGAACATGCACAGGCCGGATCCCTCGGCTTCCACGCCGGAATCACCGGCCTCCTGCGGGACGCACGCGCGGCCGGGGAGTTGAAGCCGTGTGACCTGCCCAGGCTCGCGCGCGCCCTCCAGGCGACACTCAACGGCTCGATACTCGACTGGGCTATCCATCGGCAGGGCACTATGGCCACCTGGATCAGGCGCGATCTAAAAATGGTGCTCGGGCCGTACCTGGCTGCTCAATGACCAGCGCACTGTGGAAGTAGACTGGCTAAGCCATGGTGCGCACCCGCGTTCCGGTCGTTCGGGCTTCAGTGGCGATTGCCGTGCTGATCGCGAGTCTGAACGCGGTCTTTCCTCGCGCACAGGTTGTTTCTCAACGACAGTTGCCGGAGCGACAGTTGCCTGTGTTCCGCGCAGACAGTCACTTTGTCCGAGTGGACGCGTATCCCACGGCCAAGGACGGCTCGGTGCTGCGCGGCCTGACCGCAGGTGACTTTGAGCTGTCGGAGGATGGCGCGACACAGCAGATCGACTCCGCCGAGTTCATCGAGTACGAACGATGGAGTCCTGGCTCTGAGCGGCCGGATCCGCGTGACCAGAGCGAGTCGTTCAGGCTTGCGGCCGATCCGCGGTACCGCGTCGTGGTCGTCTACCTCAACAGACTGCAGTGGGCCAACGCGCACTACGTGCGGCAGCCGTTGATTGACCTGCTGACGCGAGAGATCGGACCCCGCGATCTCTTCGGCATCTTGTTGCCGAACCACGAGGCCAGCGACCTCATGCTCGGGCAATTCACGCCAACCATGCAATCGATGGTCGGACAGTTCCTTCAAATCTACAACCACCAGGATCCGCTCAGCATGGATCCCGTGGAGCAGAAGCTGCTCACGTGTTTTGGTCAGGCCGGCTTCGGCCTCATCTCCAACTGGCGCGCTGACAACTTGTATCGGGATCTGGAAGGCCTCATCAAGATCCTCGGCACAATTCGGGACGAGCGCAAAAGCATCATCCTGGTCACCGAGAGCATGCCCGGTGTGGAGTCGTTCAGTCGCCGCGGGGGAACGCCGCCGGCCGTGGGAGGGAGTCGCGGCACCCCTCCGCCCTCCTCTCGACCATTGCCGGGCGCAGGAGGACTTGCCACCGGAGTCTTCCAGCCGGACTTCAACAGCGCCGGCGCGTGCCAGATGCTCGCGTCGGGCATTCCCGAACCACACCCGCAGCGGTTTCAGGATCTGATCAAACTCGCGCGCCGCATGAACGTCGCGATTAATCCGGTGAGTCCGGCAGGATTATCCATGCGCGGCGACTGGAGCAGCTCCTATCTGAGCGAACTCGCCAGCGAGACCGGCGGCCTCGCCATTGTCAATACCAACGGCATCAAAGAGGGCTTCAAGCGGATCGCCAACGACATGTCGGCCTACTACGCGCTGGGTTACTACACCACCAATACCAAGTGGGACGGTCGGCTGCGACGGCTGCGCGTCAAGCTGAAATCGACCGGCAAGACCGTGCGTGCCCGCTACGAATATCAGGCTCCCAGCGCCGAGGACATTGCCGCGATGCGCGCTGCGTCCGATGCGCCGCCGCGCACCGTCGGGCCGACCGCGGAAGAGTCGGCAATGAATGTTCTCGCCAGAGTGCGCGCGGACGCGGAACTCCACGTGCACGGCGCGGTGCACGGGCAGACACTTGCGATTGCGGTCGAGATTCCCCAAGCCACAGCCGCGCATCGTTGGCGCAAGGGCGGCGAGGTCGACGTCACAGCCACCGATCCGCAGGGACACACCATGTCGGGTCGGACGACGATGGCGGCGGGGGCGCGGGGTGCGGAAGTGCGCTTGCTGCTGCCCGCAAGCCCGCAAGGCCCCTGGCAGGTGCGCGCGCGGATGACGCAACCCGACGATGACCAGACCCTGGAGAATCATGCGAGGGTGGCATCCGGCGACGCGGTGTTTGGGGAGCCACTGCTCTATCGCGCGTTGCCGCAACCAGCGGCCCCCTTCAGACCCGCCGCCGACCCGCAGTTCTGGCGCACCGAACGCCTGCGCGCGGAGTGGCTCCTGCCCGGCGGTGGGTCGCCGTACACGGTTCGCGCGCGCTTGTTGCAGACCAGCGGCGAACCGCTGACTTTTGCGCCACCGATCACGACCGATGACACGCCGGACGGCGTGCGCGTGCGCCTCGACCTGAGCCTGGCCGCCTTTGCGTCGGCGGACTACCTCATCGAGATCATCGCTGAGCGGGATGGAACGCAGTCGCGCACACTCCAGGCGATTCGCGTGTTGCGGTAACGGTTATCAGGGCAGTTCCAGTTCGCGACACAGCGTGGTGAACGGAAGCACTCGGATGCCGTCCACCATCACATCCTTCTTTCCCAGATGGGTCTGGAACCACCGGGGAATTGGGGTCCGTTCACGGAAGTACCGCAGAGCCGGGCTGACGGAGACGTCGTCGGGCTTGACCTCAACCGCGAAGAGTGGCTTTCGGTCCCGGAGGACCACGAAGTCAACCTCGCGTCCGTCCGTATCGCGCAGGTACCGCAGCTCCATGCGAAAGCCTTCGGTATCCTCCACGAAGTGGCAGTACTTGAGCAGTTGTGAGGCGACAAGATTTTCGAATCTGGCGCCGGGATCCTCGACGGCCGACCAATCCCAGAGATAGAGCTTCTGCTCCTTCTTGACCGCACGGATCCGTGGCGAGCCGTACGGAGGGATGCGGAAGCAGACGAAGAGTCGTTCCAGTATTTCGATCCATCGTTCAGCCGTGTCATGCGCGACCTGGAGATCTTCGCGAAGGTTGCGGATGGAGAGCGGCGATCCGACTCGGGACGGCAGCGCATCGGCCAGCATTTCGACGAGCGAAATTTCTCTGACGCGTTCAAGATCACGCACGTCGTCGCGCACGACGCGATCCAATCGCTCCCGCTGCCATCGACGCTGGGAACGACGGTCACGGTATTGTCAGGTTAATCAAATATTACTCATGAGTAAAGTCGGATACACCTAACAATGCCAACGCCAACAAATCCCCCTCAGCCTGTGGGCGCGACGGCTCGACGACAAATACGTGCCTTACCGCTTGACGAGTTCGACGCGTCGATTCTGTGCGCGACCAGCATCGGTCGTATTGTCGGCAACCGGCACTGTGTCGCCGCGGCCGTTGGTGGTCAGCCGGGCTGGATCGATCGAGTGATTTTTCACCAGCCAGACCCGCACCGCATCGGCGCGCTGTCTGGAGAGTGTCAGGTTGCCGGCAGCCGTCCCCGTGTTGTCGGTATGCCCCACCACCTCAAGCGCAAGGTTGGGCTCGGCCTTCAGGAGCGCGGCCACCTCGGCGAGCAGCGCGGCTGAGGAGTCGCGAATCGTGGCCAGTCCGACGTCAAACAGGATACCCCTCAGGGTCACACGGCCGGACTTGGTCAATTCCGCGGCCATCGCCCCGGCGTTGAGCTCCACGCTCTGTTTCATCACGGTCTCTTCGACGATGGTGAGTTCGTAGACTTCACCGGCATTCGATACGCTCAGACCGATCCATACCCTGGTGCCTTCCAGGTCCACGCGGAAGGTCGCGGTGCCGCCGGAGTTGTCGACGCTGAAAAACAGCGTCTCCCCCTTCTTCTCGGCGACGGCCTTCTGGTAGTTGCGGCCGATCTCGACACCCGAAAATGCCTTGCCGCTGTCCTTGATCCAGTATTCGATCTGGGTGAACTTCCCTTCAACGCGATGGTCGTCGTCATTGAAATGAAACTCACCCGCGCCGAAGTCCCGGGCCTCGTAGTCGGACACGTAATACTGACTGCCGGCCAGTCGGGGCACCACAGGGTGATCCTTCGAGCCCTCGGCGTCTGTCTGAGCGACCGCTGAAACGGGCACCATCAGCGCCAGCACACACATGAACCCGGACATCAGTTTTAAGGACGTAATCATGCGACAAAGCTCCTCCACCGCAACCGCGAGTCCGGAGCGGAGTCTAGCCGAATTTGACATCCGGCGTGCCTCCTGGGTAGCCTTGTCAGGTCATGTTTTTCGCGTCGCAGCACCATCACCACCATCATCATGGTCATCTGACCGGTCGGTGGAGTTGCG
>JBKJTD010000175.1:0-4747 GCA_046590915.1 Vicinamibacterales bacterium | reverse complement strand
TTCGCAGTCGTAGCCGCGCACCTTCAGGTGCGCCTCGGAGAGAGAGCCATGGACTTCAAGCAGATGCAGCAGATGATGAAGCAGGCCACGCAGATGCAGGAGCGCCTGCAGAAGCAGATGGCCGAGATGAAAATCGAGGCGACCGCCGGCGGCGGCATGGTGACGGTCGTCGTGAGTGGTTCCAAACAGTTGTTGTCGCTGAGGCTTGATCCCGAAGTGGTGTCGAAGGACGACGTCGACATGTTGCAGGACCTGATCGTCGCCGCCATGAACGACGCCCATCGCAAGGTGGACGAAGCACTGGCCGGGCAGATGCAGGGCATGATGGGCGGCCTCGGCCTTCCCGGGCTCGGTTGATGGCCGTGAGGACCGATCCGCTCGCCGGGCTGGTGACAGCTCTGCAGCGGCTGCCTGGCATCGGCGCAAAGAGTGCGCAGCGTCTGGCGTTTCATCTGCTCAAGACGCCGCGTGAAGATGTTGACGCCTTGTGTGCGGCGATGTTGTCGGTCAAGGACCGCGTCACCTACTGTTCCACGTGCAGCAACATCACCGACGTGGACCCGTGCGGGTACTGCACCGATACCGATCGCGACCGCCGCATCATCTGCGTCGTCGAACAGCCGGAAAACGTGTGGGCGGTGGAGCGCACGCGAGGGTTCCGCGGCAAGTATCACGTGCTCATGGGGGCGATTGCGCCGCTGCAGGGCATCGGGCCTGACGATCTCAAGATCAAGGGACTGCTGGCGCGTGTCGCCGACGGGTCGGTTGAGGAGATCATTGTCGCGACCAATCCTACAGTGGAGGGTGAAGCCACGGCGCTCTACATCGCCCGGTTGCTCAAGCCCCTTGGAGTGCGCGTGAGTCGTATCGCCATGGGTGTGCCGGTTGGTTCAGACCTCGACTACACCGATGAGTTCACGATGTCGAAAGCCATGGAAGGCCGTCGCGACATGTAGCGTAGAATGCCGGGGAACATCCGTACTTATGTCGTCAGTGATTGCCATTCTGACCCGATCCCCGTCGGACCCGCGTCTCAAGGCGCGCATCGCTCCCGTCGTGCCCGACAGTCGTCAGCGCCTCGATCTGGTGCTCGCGTTTCTTGACGACCTCGTCGCACGCGTCTCTGCCGTGGACGGCGTCGCACTCAAAATCGCCGTCACCCCGCCGCTCGAGGGACTTCGCCTCGCGCGACCATGGATTCGCTGGGATCAACTCCTGCTGCAGCGCGGCACCACCTTCGGTGATCGCCTCCGCAACGTGATCACCGATCTCGCCAAAGCCGGCTTCACCCGCATCATCCTGCTCGGCTCCGACGTGCCCGATTTGCCGCCCGCGGTTCTCGCGGATGCGGTGCGCATGACAGCCGACGCTGGAGTGGTGGTGACCGGTCCGTCCGGCGATGGCAGTTTTTATCTGCTGGGATTGACCGTGCAGAACCACGCGGTGCCGGAGCTGTTTGCAGATGTGCGCTGGGGAACGCCCCAGATGCTCGATGATCTGGAGTCGGCGGCCGTGGCGCACGGACTCAGAGTGTCGCGCACGGCAAACTGGCCTGATGTCGACACGCCTGAAGACGTGATGGCGCTGGCCCTTCGATTGAAGTCGGCCCCAGACACCGCAGGTCACACGTCCGAAATGCTGCGCGCGCTGATGCTGATTTAACTGCCGGCCAACATCGCATCAACCGACTCCACGACCATCGTCGGCGTCATGGGTTTTTGCATGAACATTGAGGGCGGCGGGGGAGCCAGTTCCGGGTCCGGCAGGTAGCCCGACATCAGGATGACCGGCAGTGTCGGGCGGGTGGCCCGCAACTGTGCGGTGAGGTCGCGCCCGTTCATATCCGGCAGCACGAAGTCCACGATCAACAACTCAAAAGCGTCCGTGACAGCGAGGGCCGAGACCGAATCGCCGCACTGGAGGACGCGATGTCCCTTGCGCTCAAGGATGCGCGCGACCAATTGTCGAATTGGTGCCTCGTCGTCGACAACCAGGATGGTGGCCATGGGTTTCAGGATAACACCCTTGGCTAAACGCGGCGCACGGCCCGACGCCCGGCAATCACCAGCCCAACCGCCACCCACGTCAGGACGCGCACCCGTCGCACCAGTGCCATCGTCAGGCCGGTTGCCGTCGTCAGGCCAATGAGCTCGGCGAGGCCGGAGGCGCTGTATTCGTCAACGCCGACTTTGAGCGGCACCACGCGAAAGACGACGTTGATGACACGGTTGACGGTGTCGAAGAGGAACGCGTGGAGCCACATGGATTGGCCCGTGAGCAGGTACAGCGTGAGCCACGACTCAAGGATGCTCAGCGCGTGAAAGGTCAGCTGACAGGCAATGACGATCGCCACGCGCGTCGGGGAAATCCGAAGGCCCCGGTAGGCGATGCGTTCGAGCGTGCCGACGCGCCCCAGGAGACGCCCGAACAGATGCGCGTCGTTTGCGCCCAACCGTGTGGCCAATTCCGGGCGCTTCCATGCGAGCCAGAGTGCGCCGGCCAGCACCAGGCCCATCAGACCCAGCGCGAGCCAGGATGCCGTGAGCCAGACGTCAGGCAGCACAAAGGTGGCAAGCAGGGTCAGCGTGCCGGCGAGAATGACCAGGGCGACCGAGACACTATAGAAAAAATTCTCAGCCGCCAACGCGCCCAGCGCTTCTTCGGCCGGGACGTGTTTGGTGAGATAGAGCGCTTTGGCGGGTTCGGAGACCAACAATGAGAGAAACGACAGGTTGCCCAGCGCATCGCCGCCGATCGTGGCCGCAATGGCGCTGCGGATGGGCACCGCGGTGTGGCCCGGCGGCGGCGTGATGAACGTGACCCAGGCGATGGAGCGCACGGCGTATCGCAGGAATGACAGGGCCAGCACGGCCGCAAACCCTGCGGGGCCGACCATGTTGAAGCCTGTGACCACCGCATCCAGACCGACCGACTGAATCTGCCAGATCACCAGCGCCACTCCCGCGACTGCCACGCTGACGGGAATCAACCGAGAGGTCCAGGACACGTCACACACTATAATCTGGTGATGCTTCCGGCCTCCTACGCCGTGCCTGTGGCCGCCCTTGTGGCGGTGAGTGGCGCGGTCGCGTGTTTTGCGGGCTATCGATTGTTCCGCGTGGTGCTGGGCGTCTACGGGTTCATCCTTGGCGCGCTGGTCACCTCATCGGTGATGGGCACGGCCAACGTGTGGGCGCTGGTGCTCGCGGCGGCCGTTGGCGGTCTGATTGGCGCAGGCCTGATGCTCGCCGCGTATTTCATTGGCGTCGGGCTCATTGGCGCAGGCCTGGCCACGCTCGGCCTTCACGTCGCCTGGCGGGTCGTTGGTGGCGATCCACCGACCGCGGTCATTGTGATTGCCGCCGTTCTTGGCGCACTCGGCGCGTTGTCGGTTTCGCGCCACGTGGTGATCATCGGCACGGCGCTGGCCGGATCGTGGACGTTGATTGTCGGCGCGCTGGCGCTGGCCGGTCCGCGGTTCAACGTGTTGTCGGTGACCCCGGAAAACATCTGGGTTGTGTATGCGATGGGCCCGTGGCCCAGCAACTGGTGGGTGACCGGCTCCTGGATCGGTCTCGCCATCATCGGTGCGGTCGTGCAGACCGCCACCACCGGCAAAACCGGCAAGAAAAAATCGTAGCCGCGGGCTTCAGCCCGGCGGAAGATGAAGACAAGGGAGAAACGACAATGGCAGAGTTTTCACGCACGGCAACCATCAACTGGGCAGGATCGATCATGGAAGGCAAGGGCGCCGTCAAGGGCGGCTCGGGCGCGTTTGATCTGCCCGTCACCTTTCCGCGTCGCATCGGCGAGCCCGAGGGCGTGACCAGCCCCGAAGAGCTGATGGCCGCTGCACACGCGTCGTGTTTTGCGATGGCGCTCAACGGTTTTGTGGGTCGCAAGGGCGGCGCGATTGGCAAGACGACGATCACATGCACAATCACCGCGGATAAGGGTGACTCCGGCATCACGATCACCACGTCAGCCCTCTCGTTGACAGCCGAAGGCCTGACCGGCATCGACGAAGCCGGCTTCCGTGAGGCGGCTGAGACGGCCAAGGGCACCTGCCCCGTGTCCAAGGTGTACGCGGCCTCAATGGCCGTGACGCTCGACGTCAAGGTCGTCTAGAAATTCTTCGGAGCCCCCTGGCTTTAGCCAGGGGGCCGCATTCCTTCCTTGCACACGTTTGAACCCGCGTTCTAGAATTGGGGTTCTGCTTGTTCCTCGGTAGCTCAACGGTAGAGCATCCGGCTGTTAACCGGAGGGTTGCTGGTTCGAATCCAGCCCGAGGAGCCAATTTCCTTAACAACTTCCGGCACTTCTGATCGCGACTCCCTGTCGCTCGAGTCGCCCTGCCCTTTTCTTGCCCGTTTTCCTTTTGTGCCCTTTTTCTAAGGCGCAGGAACGACCGCAGGAGGATCGGGCAGGCTCACTTCCGTTGCGCAACAGTCACTGCCGTGTCGAACTGGCCAGGGACGGACGCCTGGTAACCGTGAGGATTCGCCATGAGAAGGTCTTCAGTCCTTGTCGCGCCCTTTTCTCGGTCGGAGCGCATTGAACGCCTAACGGCCACGGCTCACCCGCGGCCGCTCATCGTTCACGCGGCCGGGTGCAGCCGGTGTTAGACGGCGCGAAACAAGCTGGCCAGTGTCCGCTTCCGTCTATTTGAGCGCATGGCTCGGCGTTCCTCAAAACGATACAACGAGAGCCAGGCCAGGTGTCCGTGAGAGCAAGGGCACCACTCGGA
>JBKJTD010000060.1:0-8673 GCA_046590915.1 Vicinamibacterales bacterium | reverse complement strand
CCAACACGTTCCAGGTGTCGTCCCGGTAATAGTGATAGAGGCTGCCTGCGAGTGCGTTGGAGCCAGACCGCGTCGTGAACCGGATCTGGACCGCGCCAGAACCGCCGCCGGTTGCTTCACCGGCCGCCGTCGTCACCGTCATCTCTTCAATGGCGTCCAGACGCGGCGACACGATCGTGAAGAAGCCGTCGGAACTTCGCAGCGTATTGTCCTGGATGTTGACGCCGTCCAACGTGATGTTGATCGCGCCGCGGGGCAGGCCGTTGATCGACGACTGCCGGTTGCCACCGGCCGTCGAGACGCCGGGCAGAAAGGTCACAAAGTCCATAACATTGCGGCTGCTGAGTGGAAGACTCTGAATCTGCTTGGTGTTGATCGTCGACGACACCGCCGACGACACCGTCTGCACAAGGGGGGTCGCGCCTTCGACGACAACCGTTTCCGTAAGGCCGCCCACTTCAAGGCGGGCTGTGATCGCCACCGGAACGCCGGCGTTCAGCTCCACGCCGTTAAACACGGCGGTCTTGAAGCCGGTCAATGAGACCGTGACCGAGTACGTGCCGGGCAGCAGCGCCGGAACGGTGAACGTGCCCTGCGACGACGAAATGACTTCCGTCGCGACGTTAGTGCCGCTGTTCTTGATGACGACGGTTGCGCCGGGAATGGCGCCACCGGACGTGTCTACCACGGTGCCAGTCAGTGTCGACGAAACACTGCCCTGGGCGTAGGCGAGCGTCGCAACCAACAGACACATGGTTGCCAACGAGCCGAGCCGGACGAATCCTTGCCTCATTACATTCTCCCCCTCTTCACTAAACCGAACTACGCAGTGACCGAAAGCGTACATATTCGCACCGAATTTACGGTGCTTGGCACTGTAAATCGCGCATTCATCCCAGTCAATGCTTTATGAAGGTTCTTGCGAGAAGTCCGGAGCCGTTACCAGGTGAATCGGAGGATCTCCTTTATTTTCAAAGACTTATAAATTTTTCAGCCACAGGCGGCCGGCACTTATTGCACTCTGGCGCAGGTGGCCTGCACCTGGAGGAAGTACCCGCTGTAGAAGGTCTGGGGCAGGTACTGCACCTGGATGGTCGCCGTGCTGCCGCCCGTGGTGCTCTGCGCGACAGTGATCGGCGCCACGTTCCGGAATCCTGAGGAGACGGCCTGTGTGGCGAAGTTGACGCCGGTGACATAGTGCTGGCTCTCGACGGCGGCCGGCACGGTGAACCCGGAGCCTGTGGCGACATAACCAGTGGGACAGCTCACCGAGAGGAAGTTGGTGCCGCTGAACAGCGTGGAGGTCACCGTCCGCGTCACGGTCTGCATGGCGCCACCGCCCGTCTGTGTGCAGACAATGAACCCGCCCGACGCGATGTCCTGGATGGCGGCTCCGGTCGTGCAGCTGCCGTTTGCAAGATTGGTCTGGAACTGGGCGAGACCAGCCGACTGTTGGTGCAGTGCCGTGATTTGGGACGTGTGCGCGGTGATGAGCGTCTGCAGACTCGTGACGTGGCCTTGCAGCACCGAGATCTCCCCGGTGTTGCCGGCAATGGCCGCCTCGGCAGCGGCGAGTTGTGCGCGAAGCGAAGCGACCGCGTTGCTCAGGGCCGCAATCGCTGCATCGTTGGCCGCGATGCGGACGGCGAGTGACGCCGTCGTTTCGGCGCCGTCGGTGACCTGCGACTGAAGGCTGAACAGCGTCGTGTTGATGGTGGTGATCTGCGCTTGCAGCCGGCTCTCCACCTGGCCGATCTGCGCCTGCAGCGACTGCAGCTGCTGGCTCATAGCCGCCATCTGCAGTTCGAGCGCCGCCAGCTGCGTCTGCAGTTGCTGGAACGGAGTGCCTTGCTGGGTGGTGTTCTGCGTCACCGCACTCTTGCTTTGCGCGAGGGCCGAAGACGAGACGGCCACCATCACCACCACGAGCTGCGCTGCGATCCTTCTTGTGTCCATCGCCGTCTCCCGGGGAGCGGGAGTGGTGAATCTACAGCCCGGAGCGCACGTCGTCAACGACCTCTACTGTAGGCGTGTCGACGGTTTTGTCACTGCGCGGTCTGAAGGGGCTCTTGGGGGAAGACCAAGTCGGGTTCAGGCCCGCTTGGATGGCTCCTTGTTGGTATTACATTTTTGGGAACAAAAGACAAAAAAGTAATATTTAACGACAACATTGGCGATATAGAGACGACACTTGACACTAACTGACATAAGCGACACACTAGGCGCCACCCGAGATGATTTCCGTCAGGGCTGTTCCAGGAGCCATTGGTGCTTAATTCGTTTTTTGCTCGTACGTTTCGTGTCGTCGCAATCGCTGGGTTCGTGGCGGTGGCCGCGGCGTGCGGCGGTTCCTCTCCGACTGCCCCGGCCACCGCGGTGAACGCGACGCCTGACAGCCAGCCTGCCACCGGCACCCCATCATTTACGCAAATCGCCGCAACAACATCCGGGACAACAGCCGCAACTTTCGTCCCCGGCGGTGCAAAGACCAATTACACCTGCGGCGAGTTGGCGACCATGTACGGCGCCGGTGCGCAGTGGTTCGAAGTAAAACTCGATCAGACGCCCACCGGGTCGCACCAGGTTGGAGACGTCATGCTGACGGCGAACATCACCAATGGCGCTGCAACGTCGTTCAACTGGAGTTCCAACATCGGCGTCGATGCCGTGTTCGTGAAGTCGGGCAAGAACGGACACAACCTCTACCGGTATAGTCCCGAGAGCACGGGCGGCACGGGGCTCACGACGCCGTTGGTCGACGGCAAATACCAGGCCATCAGCCATATCTCGTTCTGCTACGACGTCGAGCTCCTCGTTGCGAAGACCGCGTCGACCACGTTCACCCGCGATTACGACTGGACGATCACGAAGGCGGTCGACCAGCCGAGTGTCACTGTCGCCCACGGCGGCAGCGCGACCGTCAACTACACCGTTGCCGTCGCCAAGGACAACGGCACCGACACCGACTGGGCCGTGACCGGCACCATCGCAGTGACGAACCCGCATCCGACGCTCTCGGCGACCGGCGTGACGGTAGCGGACAATCTGTCCGGCTTCGGTGCGATCACGGTCAACTGCCCCTCGACGGCGCTCGCTCCGCAGGCCAGCATGACATGCACGTACTCGCAGGCGCTTGGCACTGGCGCCACCCGCACAAACACCGCCTCAGCCGACAGCACGACTTTCGGCTTCACGAATGGTGAGGGCACCGCAGCCGTGTCATTCGTCACGCCGACCACGGTGCTCGACAACGCGGTCTCGGTCACCGACACATTCACCGGCGCCGGTCTTTCGAGCACGCCGATCGCGGCGTCGCAGACGTTCACCTACGCCCGCACGTTCGGCGCCTCGAGCTTTACCTCGTGCGGCACGGCGACGACCTTCGGCAACACCGCGTCAATCGCGACCGACGATGGCGTGAGCCGCTCGGCGAGTGCATCGGTCACCGGCACGCTCACGTGTCCGCCGGCTCCGGCGCCTCCGACGACACCGCCGACGACACCGCCGCCGACGCTAGTATGCGAGACCGCCTTCGCATACTCGTCGACACACTCAACGACGTTCTCCGCCATCGACCCGAGCATCTCGCGATGGGGATGGTCGAACGGCCCGCTGAATCCAGGCGTTTACAATTTCGAGCTCTGGGCTGGTGCGGGCCAGAACGACCTGTCAAAGGGCGCTTTGGCCGGTGATCTGTCCGTGTCATACGCCACGAACGGTTCCTTGAATGTGACCTACGCCACAAGCGGCGGTTGGACGCTCAAGGAGACGCAGCTCTATGTCGGCGCAGGGAAACTGCCGGTCGACAAGAACGGTCGCTACACCGTAGCGCCTGGGCAGTACGGCAACATCCACGGTAACCTCGGCAATGCGAGTGTCGACACGTTCCACCTCTCGGCGTCGGGGCCGAAGTACCTGGTCGCACACGCCACCGTGTGTCGCTAGATTGATTCTCAAGGCGACCTGGAGGTCAAGCATCTCGTTTCATAGGGGCTTGGTCGCGTAGCGGCCAAGCCTCTTTTTTTCGACCTCGCGTTCTTCAGCGCGCGATGTAGCCGACGGACTTGAGCAGATTCAGCCGGTCGGTTGACGGCTGGGCGGCCCGTCGTAACTGCGTCTGCGGGAGCCGACGCGGCCCCCGAGTCGGCATGATGAGGCCCGCCGCTGTGACCGGCGTCATACCCGCTTCTGCCGGAAGGCCCAACAGCGCGAGGATCGTGGGCGCGACGTGATACACGTTGCTGCGCTGCGCGACCCCGGGTCCGTCACCAGGCGTGATGACCAGCACACCGTCCGGGCCGAACACGTGCTCCACTTCGTCCAATTGCCAGCCGTGGTCCGAGACCAGCACGATTGTGGCGGGGTTGCCGAACGCGGCGATTACTCTGGCCAGGTCCCGATCGATCTGCGCCAAGACACGGCGGACGGGTTCCCCCCCGTGAGTGCCGAGCGTCTGCGCGCAGGTCCCGAATAGGCCGCACTCCTCCCTCCAGTATCGATGCAACGTCTCATCAAGCAAGGACGTGTAGAACACGCCCAGTTGCGGTGCGTCGGCGCGGAACACACGCTCGGCCATGGCCACGCGCTGCTCATGCAAGACGGTGATGTCCGAGTCCTCGATCTCGTCGTCGACCGTGGGTCCAAGGTCGGCCTCCGGAATCGAGTCGATGGTTGCGACGCCGCCGGCTGTTCGGCTGACGTGCCACAGCCCTGCCTGTGCGTCCCGAACGGCCATCGTCCCTTCCACTGCGAGCAAGGGTGATGTAAATGGATACGGCGATACCACTCCCACACGGATGCCGGCGTCAGCCGCCACCTCCCAGAAGGCTGGCGCCGCCACACCCTCCGCCGTCGAGAGCCGAAGCTCGCAGACGATCGTGGGCAGGCGGGCGAGAAGGTGATCAAGAAACAAAGGCAGGTGGGGCCCGAAGTAGGGCCGGGTACGGATCACAGCCGTGCCACCCCAGAGCCACCAGTCGGCAAACCCGCCGACCCCGTGCACGTCTGGCGTCGTGCCGGTATGGATGGTCGCCCAGGCCTCGGGCGACCGCTTGAGGCCGTTCGTGGCCAGCGCCGACCGCTGCCCGCGGCCGATCAAGCCTTCGATGGTTGGAAGCGATTCAAGCGCCACGGCCTCGCGCAGTACCTGCCAGTCGAGTCCATCAATGCCCACGAATAGAACGCGGGTGGACGCGGCGGTCGCGACAGGGAGGAACCGGGATGTGGCCGGAAACGTTGCTGCGGCTGCCGACCGATCCGTCGAGGGATCCTGCCACCACGCCAGCCCCTGCAGCGCCATGGCCGTCAGTCCAAGCACGACTGCCGCGCGCCCACGCGTCCCCGGTGTGACTCTAGCCATGGTCCGCAGAATGACGAGACCCGCCAAGGCCAGCAGCGCCAAGTCAGCCGCTCCGATCAGACTGAGATGACGGGTGGGGCCGACCAGTTGGTGCGCGGCCTCAAGCCTGGCGAAGTAGGTGGCACAGACCAAGCCGGCCACTACGAAGCCATCAACCTGCTGTCGCTGTAAGTCGTAAGCAACTCCGCGACTGAACCACACAGCGGCACCGGCCAGGACCAGTGTGAGGGGAAGCAGGGCCAGTGTGAAGGCGCTTGTGACGGCAAGGGCCCACACAAGGGTAATGGCACCAAGGGGCATCGTCGAGGCAAACGCAAACGCCAGAAGAATGGCCATGGCCAGCGCCCAGGCGCCGCCTCTTGCGATCAGACGCACGGGGCACACGCTATCAGAAGTCCCGATGACGCCATACACAGCATGCGCTACATTGTGGGAGACATGGGGTACCCCGCCTCCGACAGCGCCCGCCAGAGCGCCATCTTTGCGACCGCGCTCGACTGCATCATCATCATCGACGCCGTCGGGACAGTGTTGGAGTTCAACCCCGCAGCCGAGCGCACGTTCGGTTACTCGCGGGCGGACGCAGTTGGCCGGGAACTCGCCGGGCTGATCGTGCCGGTTGCGTTTCGCGACCAGCACCGGCAGGGGCTGGCCCGCCACGTGGAAAGCGGAGAAACCACGGTGCTGGGTCGACGGATCGAACTCCCCGCGCAGCGAGCGGATGGGACCGAGTTTCCCGTGGAGCTTGCCATTACCCGGCTGCCGGGTGACGGTGCCCCACAGTTCATGGCATTTTTGCGCGACATCAGCGAGCGTGTGCGCATCGAGCAACTGCGGAAGGTCCGCCTCGCGGTGACACCGCTCCTGGCCAACGGGACGGACCTGGACGACGTGGTGTCGCCGCTACTCGATTCGGTGTGTGTAAACCTCGCCTGGGACGCCGGGTTCTTCTGGTCTGTCAGCCCAGAAGGCGACGCGCTGCGGTCGCTAGCAGGCTGGACGAGCCCTCACGAGAACTACCACCGATTTGCGGCGGTCACCAACGGCCTGACATTCACCCGAGGCGAGGGCCTGCCGGGCCGCGTGTGGGCGAGCGGTCAACCGGAATGGATCCGCGATGTGTGTGGCGATCCGAACTTTCCCCGCGCCGCAGTCGCCATGGGCGACGGCCTGCACACTGGATTCGCGTGCCCCGTCGTGGCTCCCGGCGGCAGGATGCTCGGAGTCATGGAGTTCTTCAGTCAGCGGATGCAGGATCCGGATGCGGAACTGCTTGAGACGATGGCGACCATCGCGGCCCAGGTGGGGCAGTTTGCCGAGCGGCGGCGGGCAGAGAGGACGGTGCGCGACAGCGAGGAGCGCTTTCGCGCCTTGATGGACCAGGCTCCCTTCAGCATGCAGATCTTTGCGCCTGACGGACGAACCCTTCGCGTCAACCACGCGTGGTCGGAGCTGTGGGGCGTCACGCTGGACCAGATTGCCGGATACAACATCCTTGAGGATCCCCAGCTTGACGCCAAAGGGGTATTACCCTACCTCAGGCGTGCGTTCGCCGGCGAGACCGTTGTGATCCCGGAGGTCGACTACGATCCCAACGACACCATCCCGGATGTGACCAGCCATGCGCGGCCGATGCGATGGGTGTCGGCCGTAGCCTACCCCCTCAAGGATGAAGGGGGCAGCGTCCGCGAGGTCGTGCTTGTGCACGACGATGTCAGCGCGCGCAAGCAGGCCGAGCTCGCGCAACACCAGAGTGAAGAAAAGTTTCACATGCTGGCAGAGACGATCCCGCAACTGGCGTGGATGGCCGATCCCAGCGGTCACATTTTCTGGTACAACCGGCGATGGTACGACTACACCGGCACGGATCTGGAGTCCATGCAGGGGTGGGGGTGGCAATCGGTTCACGACCCTGACGTATTGCCGGAGGTGCTCATCCGCTGGCAGCAGTCGCTTGCCGACGGGAACCCCTTCGACATGGTGTTCCCCATCCGCAGCGCCGCTGGGGCCTTCCGCCCGTTTCTCACGCGCGTCAATCCCCTGCGTGACGAGCAGGGGCGCATCCTGTACTGGTTTGGCACCAATACCGACATCAGCGACTTCAAACGCATGGAGGAGGCGCTGCGCGATGCGGACCGGCGCAAGGACGAATTTCTGGCTACGCTCGCCCACGAACTACGCAATCCGCTGGCGCCCATCCGTACGGCGCTGCAAATCCTCAAAATGCCGCGTCTGGATCCGTCAGTCGGGCAGAAGACACGCGATGTCATGGAGCGCCAGGTCCACCACTTGGTGCGGTTGGTGGACGATTTGCTTGACGTATCCCGCGTGGTCAGCGGGAAAATCGAGCTGCAGGGCGAGCCGTTGCAACTGTCGACGGTCATCGCGCGCGCGGTCGAGATTGCTCAGCCTCATATCGAACGGCAGGAACATCAGTTGATGATTTCGGTGGCCGACGAGTCACTGCTCGTTCATGGAGATCCCGTGCGCCTCGCGCAGGTGCTCGGCAACCTGCTGACCAACGCCAGCAAGTACACCGAGCCCCGTGGGCACATCTGGTTGTCGGCGCGTCGAGAGGGGGCCGATGCCGTTCTGGCGGTGCGGGACGACGGTATCGGCCTTGCCCCTGATGTGCTTCCGCGCGTGTTCGATTTGTTCGTGCAGGGCGACCACTCTGCAGCGCGCTCGCAGGGCGGACTGGGCATCGGACTCACGCTTGTGAAGAACCTCGTAGAGTTGCACGGCGGAGTTGTCCACGCGTCAAGTGCCGGATTGGGACGCGGAAGTGAGTTCGTCATCCGGCTTCCTGTGGTCGCCGGATCGGCACTGCTCCCTGCGCACGACGGCCCGGTGTGGTCCCCGGCAGCGGGGACGACCCCGCGGCGCCTGATGGTCATCGACGACAATCGCGATGCGGCTGAGAGCCTTGCCACCTTGTTGCGCCTCCAGGGCCACGACGTCGCGGTGGCGGTGGATGGCGAGACCGCGGCCGGGCAGGCGCGCGACCATCGACCGCAGATGATTTTTCTTGATCTCGGCATGCCTGTCGTCGACGGGTACGAGGTGGCGCGCCGGATTCGCGCGATGCCGGAGCTGGCTGGGGCCCAGCTTGTGGCGTTGACCGGCTGGGGCCAGGAGACAGACCGGCACAGGACGGCCGCGGCGGGGTTCGACCGGCATCTGGTGAAGCCGGCCGACCCCGCACAGCTTGCCGAACTGGTGGCGGCCCTCGAGAGCGACGCGAGCGCCGCGAAGGACGTGCCACGATGACGATGCACTGAGGGCAGTGGAAGGCCCCCGTTCAGCGACGCCGG
>JBKJTD010000364.1:0-4146 GCA_046590915.1 Vicinamibacterales bacterium | reverse complement strand
CTCGGGAATCGCCGCGCAGTTGATGGGCACAAACGGCCGCGGCGCGCGCGGGCTCAGTTGGTGGATCGTCTGGGCGACCAGTTCCTTGCCCGTGCCCGACTCGCCGGTGATCAGGACCGACGCGGCGGTGGGTGCGGCCTGTTCGAGCAGTTGATACACCTCACGCATCGGCCGGCTTGCGCCAATGAGCGTGCCGAACCGGCCGTGTTCGCGGAGCTGTCGCCTCAGGACGGCGACTTCCTGTTGGCGCGCGAGCCGTTCCACAACCTGATCGAGCAGGATGCGCAGGCGCTGGGGATCGATGGGCTTGGCAATGTAGTCGTAGGCGCCCAGGCGAATCGCCTCGATGGCCGTGTCCACCGTCGCCTGGGCCGTCAGGAGCAGCGTGGTGATTTCAAGTCCCTGCTGACGGAGCGCCCGGAGCAGGTCCAAGCCTCCCATGGTGGGCATGACGAGGTCGCTCAGGATGACGTCGGGCGGAGCCGCGGCAATCTGCTCGAGTGCTGCCGCACCGTCGGGCGCGTTTGAGGCGTCAAACCCCCAGCCCGAGACCAGCTGGGTCAGGCCCGTCCGCTGCGCGGGGTCGTCTTCCACAATGAGCACACGTACACGCATGTGCACCACTTTAATGCCGAAGACATCCGACTTGGCATAGTATCCGGGGGAGAGTGATAGGCACGCCTGCGCGCACGACGTTTCTGACCGCCGCTCGCTCAGGCATCATCATTTTTTGCCTGGTTGTTGTGGTGCTGGCGTGGGTCTCGTATCGCGATTACGGGAACAGCTACCGCGCTGAGGCCCGTGCGCGGTTGACCACCATTGCGGAACTCAAGGCTGGCGAAATAGCCGGGTGGCGTCGGGAACGCCTGGCGGACGGCCAGTTTTTCACTGGCAACGCCGCTGTCATCGCGCTGGCTCAACGCATCTTCCAGCCCGGCGGCGACGCGGCTGCCACCGAGACGCTGCGCGATCTGCTCGCGCGCACACAGAGTAATCATCATTACCACCGTGTCGCGCTGCATGACGCCTCCGGTGCTGAACGCCTGGCCTCTCCGGCTGACACACAGGTTGACGATGGGCACATCGCTGAATTCGCGCGTGGGGCGGCCGCCGGCGGCGACACGGCATTTCTCGCACTCCACGCCAACGAGGGCAAGCAACCGTACATGACCGTCGTGGCTCCGCTCCACCCAGGCCTTGGGTCCGTGCTCATCAAGATTGACGCCATCACCGCACTCGCGCAGTTGGTCAACCGATGGCCGGTGCCGGCAGAGACGGCAGAGACACTGATCGTCCGGCGTGATGGCGACAAGGTCGTCTACCTCAATGCCATTCTCGGTTCCAGTCAGGCGGCGTCGATGCCGCCGGTGCCGCTCACGCGCACCGACTTGCCCGCTGTGCAGGCAATCCTGGTTGGGCGGGCGACGATCGAGGCCAAGGATCGACGTGGGGTGCCGGTCGTTGCGGCGCTGATGCCCGTTCAGGGTAGCGACTGGCATTTAGTGGCAAGCCAGTCGCAGCACGAGCTGTACGCGCCGCTGCGGGAGCGGGCAGTCGTGCTTGGTGTCATGGCGGTGTTGCTGGCGGTGGCCGGCATCGCCGTCGTGGGGTTCGTCTCGAGCGCACAGACCCTTCGTCTCGAAGAGTCGGAGCGTGCCCACCTCGACCAGCTGCGATCGATGGCGCAAGTCATCGAGGCCAGTCCGGTCGTGCTGTTTCAGTGGCGCGCAGACGGGGACTGGCCGGTGGAATGGGTCTCGCCAAACGTGGCGCGGTGGGGATACGACCCGCATCGATTGATGGCCAACGACCCGCCATTTGCCGCGCTGCTGCACCCTGACGATGTCGTGGGTGTGCAGGAGGAAGTCCGGCGCTTCACTGCGGAGGGCGCGGACGCATTCGTGCAGGAATACCGCATCCGTACGGCCGACGGCCAGGTGTTATGGGTTGATGATCGTACGACCGTGGTGCGCGACGCGGGGGGCGGTGTGATCCGGTACGAGGGCACACTCGCCGACATCACCGAGCGCAAACAGCTGCACGCGCAGTTTGTGCAGTCGCAGAAGATGGAAACGGTGGGCCGGCTGGCCGGCGGGGTCGCCCATGATTTCAACAATCTGCTCACCGTCATCAACGGATACGCCGAGTTTGCGCTGATGGACATCCCCCAGGGCGATCCACTGCGTGAGATGGTGCAGGAAATTCATGACGCCGGGCAACGCGCGGCTGGTCTCACGCGGCAGCTCCTGGCGTTCAGTCGCCGACAGGTGGTGCAGCCGGTGGCTGTCGATCTCAACGTCGGCGCCCGGCAGACCCAAAAAATGCTGGAGCGACTGATTGGTGAAGACATCCGGTTGACGTTTGATCTTGAGCCCGCACTCGGGCGCGTGCGAGCGGATCCAGGTCAGATCGAGCAGGTCATCATGAATCTTGCCGTCAACGCGCGGGATGCGATGCCTGACGGCGGCTCACTGGTCGTGACGACCCGAAACGTGACTGCCGAGGCCGATGGGAGTGCGGAGCCGGACGGTGACCACTGGGTGATGCTGGCGGTGGCCGACACCGGCTGCGGCATGGATGACGCAACGCAACAACGAGTGTTTGAGCCGTTCTTCACCACCAAGCAGGCTGGACACGGTACTGGACTTGGCCTTTCGACCGTCTACGGCATCGTGGCGCAAAGCGGCGGCCGCATCGAGGTGTCGAGTGCGCCAGGCCTGGGGGCCACCTTCCGGCTGTACTTTCCGCGGATTGCCGATGACGCCGCCGAAGATGGGGCCGTGGCGCCCCCCGAGGGCATCGTGCGCGGCACCGAGCGGATCCTGATTGTCGAAGACGAAGAAGCGCTGCGCCGGATGGCCGAGCGGATCCTGCAGTCGGCCGGCTACACCACCCTGTGTGCGGTTGACGGCCATCACGCCCTGTCGATGCTGGCAGGTGAGGCCGAATTCGTGGATCTGCTGCTGACTGACGTGGTCATGCCCGGCATGAATGGACATGAACTGGCCTCGCGTATTTCAGCCAGTCACCCTGACCTGAAGGTGTTGTTTACCTCCGGGTATCTGCATGACGCGTTCCCCGAGCGCGCGCGTCTGGGGCCGGAAGTGCAGTTTCTCGCAAAGCCGTACTCCCCCTCGACGCTCACGAGCAAGGTGCGCGACGTACTCGACCGTACATGATATCTTGCGGCCGTCCCCCGAGAGGAAACGACCCATCATGCCCACGCCTCGACTTGTCTGGGCCAGCGCCGTACTGGCCGCCGCAGCCTTCCCTTTCTGGACGTCGGCACAGGATGCCGGAGTCCGCGCCGACTACGAGCGCGCGTCCTCGTTGCGCGACCGCGTCAATGGCAAAGCCGTGGACGTCATCGCCGACAATGCGTGGATTGAGGGCACCACAAAGTTCTGGTATCGCAAGTCGGTGACCGGTGGGTCGTCGTTCGTCCTGGTGGACGCGTCCGCTGGCACGAAGGCACCGGCATTTGATCACGCGCGCCTGGCCACCGCACTGTCAGCAGCAGCGGGCACCGCGTACACCGCACTGACGCTGCCCTTTACGACGATCACCTGGGTCGATACTCAACAGACGATCGAGTTCGTTGTCACCGGCGCAGCTGCGGCAGGCGGAGGCAATCGCTGGCGCTGCACGCTGTCCACCTATGACTGCACGCGCGTTCAGGGCGCGCCAGGCGCGGGTGGGGCCGGCGGCGGACGCGCCGGCGGTGGTCAGGGGCGTGCGGGCGGGGGTGGCCCCGGAGGCGCGGACGCTGCAGAAGCGACGACGCGTCGCTCGCCGGACGACTCGGCCGAGGCGATCATCCGCAACTTCAACGTGTGGGTCAGAACGCTGCCGTCCGGTGAATTCGCGCCGTTGAGCACGGACGGGTCCGAAGGCAACGGCTACACACTCGCGTCACTGCGCTGGTCGCCCGACTCGAAGAAGATCGCCGTCTTCAAACGCCGTCCCGGCTACAACCGGCAGGTGCATTACATCCAGTCATCACCCGCCGACCAGGTGCAGCCGAAGCACTCGTCGATTTTTTACCGCAAGCCCGGTGATGAAGTCGACTACGACGTGCCGGTGATCTTCAACGTCGAGACCAGGACTGCGCACGTCGGCAATCC
Source organism: Vicinamibacterales bacterium (assembly GCA_046590915.1). Taxonomy (GTDB): domain Bacteria; phylum Acidobacteriota; class Vicinamibacteria; order Vicinamibacterales; family SCN-69-37; genus SYFT01. The sequence continues at coordinate 22 of JBKJTD010000364.1, read as the reverse complement.
GGCTCTGTTTTCGAACCCGTTC
>JBKJTD010000334.1:0-6850 GCA_046590915.1 Vicinamibacterales bacterium | reverse complement strand
CGAACCTGATCACCTGCTCCGACTGCGCGCCGAGATGAAGGTGCCCGGCCGCGCCTGGCTCCAGTTTGAAGCCCGGCGGCAGCAGGACGGCAAGACCCTGTTCGTACAGACCGCCTTCTTCGCGCCCAAAGGCCTCTTTGGTCTGTTGTATTGGTATGCGCTGTACCCGTTTCACGGGCCGATCTTCAACCGCATGATTGACCGGCTGGCGGCGGAGGCTGGCAACATAGTCGAGACCGTTCAGGATTGATTCACAACGAGCCGTGGAGAAGAGCCTCTGATTTTCGCCTCTTGATCGCCTTGTGCCTTCGTGCCATACTTCGGCTTCAAGGCGAAAGTAGGGCGAAAATCATGGCATCAGCGGCTCTGTCTCATCTCACGCAACTACTGGACTCCAAACATCTGGCCGGCACGTTGACCAGGCCGATGGAGGGCGGGCGCCCGTGTATCGGCACGGGTGTGTCGCTCCTGGATGACGGCGAACACCTTGCCGGCGGCTGGCCCAAAGGGCAACTCTCCGAAGTCATTGGCCCGCCCTCGTCTGGGCGGACATCCGTGGTTATGGCCACGTTGGCCGCGGTGACGCAGCAGGGCGGGATGGTGGCGTTGGTGGATGTGGCCGATCGGCTCGACCCGGCGTCGGCGGAGGCGGCCGGCGTGGTGCTTGATCGACTGCTGTGGGTACGTGGTCCGCAGTTGTCGTGGGGCGCGTCGCAGATGACGGTGGGGGACCTTGCCGTGCAGCGTGGCTTGCGTGCGTTTGATTTGATCGTGCGCGCCGGTGGTGTGTCCGTGGTCGTGTTTGATGTGGCGGATGTGCCCGCGCGGCATCTGCGGACGTTGGCGGCCTCCACGTGGCTGCGTCTCGGTCATGTGCTCGAAGGCCGCGACACCGTGGGCCTGGTGATGGGCGCGCAGCCGATCGGTCGCAGTGCCCACGGTGTGTCGCTCACATTGCAGGCGAAGGGCAGTTGGGCGGGACGCAGTGCACAGAGTCGCCGGTTGACCGGCCTTGCGGTCACGCCAGACGTGTCGCAGCGTGTGCGACGTGTGCGCAGTGCACAGACCAGCGGAAAGGAGTCCACGCCATGTTTATTTGCCTTATCCGCGACTCTTTAAGTGCGTCCAAACCCGGCGTGCTCGAATCGGTGGCCCGCGCCTGTTCTCCCCGCGTGCAAACGCATGGAGACGATGTGGTGGTGTGTGATGCGCGAGGGGTGACGCGTGTCATTGGTGCGCCCGCGGTGATTGCGGAAGAGATGCGTCGCATGGCGTGGGAACGTGGCCTTGGCGTACGTGTGGCCATTGCCGGATCCCAAACTGCCGCGTGGTTGCTGGCGCACGTGCGATCCGGCAACACCATCGTGCCATTGGGTGATGAAGCGCGCATGCTCGAGCGGTTGCCGCTCTCGGCGCTGCTCTCGCTGCCGGACAGGAATGCCCGTGGCAAGCAAGGCCTGCCACCAAACGATGATCGCAAAGACACGCTCGCCATCTTCGATCGCTGGGGTCTGGTGACCCTTGGCGATCTCGCACGACTGCCACGTGCCGACGTTCTCTCGCGTACTGGCCAAGTCGGCGCACGCCTCCACAGGGCCGCCTGTGGAGAAGATGCCACGCCGATGGCGCCGACTGGCGAGGCACCGCGGTTTGTCGAGCGCATGGAACTGGAGTGGCCGGTCGAAGGACTCGAGCCGCTGTCGTTTGTGCTCGCCCGTCTCTGCGACGCGTTGTCGGCCACACTCGCGCGGGCCGATCGCGGTGCCGTGACGATCACCACACGCCTGCGTCTGGTCACCAAGGCGATGCACGAACGCACGCTCACGTTGCCCTCGCCCATGCGCGAAGCCAAAACGTTGCGCACGTTGATCCTGCTCGACCTGGAAGCCCATCCCGCCCCCGCCGGCATCGATGTGGTGGAGGTGGAATGTGGCGTCACACCCGGTCGAATCGCACAAGGATCACTGCTGGCCTACACCGTCCCGACGCCCGAGGATCTCTCCACCCTCCTCGCGCGCCTCCAGGCGTTGGTCGGCGACACCCGCGTCGGCGCTCCAGTGGTCGTCGACACCCACAACCCAAGAGTGTCGTCCATGAAACCGTTTGTGCTTCAGCACTCAGCGCCTCAGCACCCCGCACCGCAGCACCCAGCACCCGAGCCCCCCAAGCCCAGCACCTCGATCCGCCGACTCCGCGTCCCTGTCCCCGTGCGGGTACGTGTCGAGCGCGGCAGGCCAGTGAGCGTAGCCCTGAGCGAGCGGAGGCTCCTGGGTGTTGCCCTGAGCGAACGAAGCGAGTCGAAGGGCGTCACCTCCGCCGCCGGTCCGTGGCGCACCTCGGGACACTGGTGGACCTCCGACGCGCAGACGTGGGATCGCGACGAGTGGGACGTGGCGCTCGAGACGGGCGTCATCTACCGGCTCGCGCGCCACCGACAGACCGACGCGTGGGAGCTTGAAGGCGAAGTGGATTGAAAGAATTAATGCGTGTACCTGGAACTCCACACCGCGTCGGCCTTTTCATTTCTCGCCGGCGCCTCGCTGCCCGAGACGCTGATCAAGCGCGCCGCTGATCTCGGCTATCCCGCACTCGCACTGCTTGATCGCGACGGCGTCTACGGCGCCCCGCAGTTGTTTCGCGCCGCCAAAGCCGCCGGCCTCAAAGCCATCGTCGGCTCGGAACTCACGGTCCGTGGACCGTGGACCTTGCCAGTCCTTGTCTCTTCCCAGACCGGGTACCAAAACCTGTGCCGACTGATCACACAAGCCAAACGTGACGCGCCCAAGGGCGAATCTCGTTTGACGCTGGAGGATCTCGACGGCCATACCAGCGGACTCATCGCACTTGTCGGTCGGCAGGCGCTCGTGGCTGAACGACACGGCGTGGGTGGACTTGTCGACAAGGTGGTCGGCATCTTCGGACGACAGAACGTCTGGATGGAATTGCAGCGGCATCTGCGTCGTGACGAAGAAGCCGCCAACGCGTCACTCCTGGATTTGTCTGCGGCCTTTCGTGTGCCGGTGATGGCGTCCAACAACGTGCGGTTCGCCACGGTCGAGGAACGTCCGGTCTACGACGTCCTCACGTGTCTGCGTTACAAGACCACGCTGAGAGAGGCCGGGCGTCGGCTCAGCGCCAATGCTGAAAGTTATCTGAAGCCTCCCGCAATGATGGAGCGGATGTTCAGCGACATCCCGCAGGCGTTGGCAGGGACGGAATGCCTTGCCGAACGACTCGACTTCACGCTCGCCAATCTCGGCTATCAGTTCCCCGATTACCCCGTACCGACGGGGGAGACGCAGGCGTCGTTTCTGCGTCGCATCACCATGGTGGGCGCTCGTGATCGGTATCACCCACTTGATACCGCGTTTGACGGCCGCGCCAAGGCGCAAATCCAGCGCGAGCTCGATCTCATCGACAAACTCAACCTCGCCGGCTACTTCCTCATCGTCTGGGACCTGGTCAATTTTTGCCGGCAGCAGGGCATCCTCGTGCAGGGACGCGGGTCGGCGGCCAACAGCGCGGTGTGTTATTCGCTCGGCATCACAGCCGTGGATCCAGTCGGCATGGAGTTGCTCTTCGACCGTTTTCTTTCGGAAGAACGTGGCGAGTGGCCCGACATCGATCTCGATCTGCCCAGCGGCGATCGGCGTGAGCGCGTGATTCAGTACGTCTATCAGCGGTATGGCGCGCTCGGCGCGGCGATGACCGCCAACGTCATCTCGTATCGCGGACGCAGTGCCGCACGTGAAGTCGGCAAGGTCCTCAGCATGGAAGAGGACGAAATTGATCGGCTCGCGAAGATGATGAGCCGCTTTGAATTTGTTGATCCCGACGAGACGGTCACCCAACATCTCAAAGAGGCCGGGCTTGACACCGGGCGTGAGGTCTACGGTCAGTTCGCCAGGTTGTGGACGCAGCTGCAGGATCTGCCGCGGCACCTCGGTCAACACTCCGGCGGCATGGTCATCTGCAAGGGGCGGTTGGACGATGTGGTGCCGCTCGAGCCGGCGTCGATGCCCGGCCGGGTGGTGGTGCAGTGGGACAAGGACGATTGCGCCGACCTCGGCATCGTGAAGGTGGACCTGCTCGGCCTTGGGATGATGGCCGTGCTGGAGGAGTCGGTTGCGCTGACCGGCGTGGATCTCGCGCACCTGCCGCCCGATGACCCCGAGGTCTATGCGATGTTGCAGGCCGCGGATACGGTCGGTATTTTCCAAGTCGAGTCGCGCGCACAGATGGCCACGTTGCCGCGCCTCAAGCCGAAAAACTTCTACGACATCGTGGTGGAGGTTGCGCTTATCCGTCCCGGTCCCATCGTCGGTCAGATGGTGCATCCGTATCTCAAGCGTCGGCGTGGTGATGAACCCGTGACGTATGCCCATCCGTCGCTTGAGCCCGTGTTGAAGCGCACGTTGGGGGTGCCGCTGTTTCAGGAACAGTTGCTGCGCATGGCGATGGTGATTGCCGGATTCAGCGGTGGGGAAGCGGAAGAGTTGCGACGGGCGATGGGGTTCAAGCGGTCGGCGAAACGAATGAAGGACATCGAGGGGCGGTTGCGTGCCGGCATGGCCCGCAACGGCATCACCGGCGTGACGGCCGATCAGATCGTGTTGTCGATCTCATCATTTGCGCTGTATGGATTTCCCGAGTCTCACGCCGCCAGTTTTGCGCTCATCGTGTATGCGAGTGCGTATCTGAAGGCGCATTATCCGGCCGCGTTTTATACGGCGCTGCTCAACAATCAGCCCATGGGCTTTTACGCACCCGCCACGCTGGTCAAAGACGCCCAGCGCCGCGGCGTACGGTTCGCCCCCGTGGACGTTCAGGTCTCCGACTGGACATGCACAGTGCAGGAGGATGGCGCGATTCGCCTGGGCCTGATGTATGTGCAGGGATTGCGCGAGGACCTCAGAGGTTGTTTTGAACGACCTCTGAGGTCGTCTTTGCGGTTCGCGACGATGGACGATCTGGTCGCGCGCACTGGCGTGCGCCGCGACGAGCTGCGCGTGCTTGCCGAGGCCGGCGCGCTCGCGTCGCTGGGCGGCGATCGCCGATCGGCGCTCTGGCAGGCCGAACGCGCCGCCCGTCCTGCCGGCCCGCTGCTGATGGAGCACGCAAGCGAGCCCCCCTCGAGCACCCAGTTGAGCCCCCCTCGAGCACCCCTCAAACAAATGACCCTCACCGAACGTGTCGGTGCCGACTATGCGGCCACTGGATTGACGATTGGACCGCATCCCATGGCGCTGGTGCGCAAAAATCTCGCTGCGCGTGGGGTCCTGCGCGCCACTGACCTGACGTTGTTGCGACCGGGCCGTCGTGTGCGGGTGGCCGGCGCCGTCATCACCCGGCAACGTCCGGGCACGGCCAAAGGTTTTGTATTTTTGTCTCTGGAAGACGAGACAGGTATTGCCAACGCCATCCTCACACCGGATGTGTTTGCCTCACATCGTCGTGCGGCGGTGGACGCGCCCTATCTGCTGATTGAAGGCGTGCTGCAAAATCAGGATGGCGCGGTGTCGATCAAAGCGGAGCGCCTGGAAGTGTTGGCCAGCACAGGGCCACGACCGCAGTCGCACGACTTCCATTAAGGTCCGCACGCCATTGGTGTAGGATGCCGATACCGATGCATGATGTACTTCTTGTCGGTTCGCACGACCCTCGACTGGTGATCGTCTCGATCCTGATCGCCATCGGCGCGTCGTATGCCGCGTTGGATCTTGCCGGCCGTGTCACCGCCGCCGAGGGCCGGGTCCGCCTGGCCTGGCTCTTCGGGGGAGCCATTGCGATGGGGCTGGGGATCTGGTCGATGCACTACATCGGCATGCTCGCGTTCTCGCTGCCAATTCCGGTGCTCTACCATTGGCCGACCGTCATCCTGTCGTGGGTCGCGGCCGTCGTCGCCTCCGCCATCGCCTTGTTTGTCTCCAGCCGCCCGCGTGTCACTCAGACTGCCGGCATCGTCGGCAGCGTCGCGATGGGCACGGGCATCGCCGCCATGCACTACATCGGGATGACCGCCATGCGCCTCCAGGCGATGCATCACTACGACCCGACGCTCGTTACCCTCTCGGTCGCGCTGGCCATTGTGATCTCCGCCGTCGCGTTATTCCTGGCGTTTCGACTGCGTGACGTGCAGACCGGACGACTGCGGCACAAATTGGCCAGTGCCCTGGTCATGGGCGCGGCCATCCCGGTCATGCACTATGTCGGCATGGCCGCGGTGTCGTTTACCGCGACAACCACTCCGGTTGACGTGAGCTCGGCCACTCCCATCTCGGCGCTTGGCATCGTCGGCATCCTGCTCGTCACCTTGACCGTGCTCGCGATGTCGGTGCTGACCGCCGTCGTCGACCGTCGATTTTCGGCGCAGGCCGCCGTGCTGGAATCCACGGAGGAGCGGTATCGCGCCTTATTCGAGCGCAGTCAGGCCGGCGTCTATCGCCGAACCCTTGAGGGCGTGTTCCTCGACTGTAACGATGCATGTGCACGCATCCTGGGTTTTCCCTCGCGCGCCGCGCTCTTGGCCGAGCCGCACTTTAATCCCTACCTCACCAAGCAGGACCGCGAACTCTTTCTTCGCTCCCTGACCGAGCAGTCGACCGCCTCCCCGGTTGAAGCCCACATCAGACGTCGGGACGGATCGCTTGCGTGGGTGCTCATCAGTGCCTCGTTGCTCAAGGACCGGGTGCATCCCAACGGCATCGTCGAGGGCACGGTTGTCGATATCTCCGTTCAGAAAACGTTCGCACAGACCATGCAGTCCGCCAAAGAAGCCGCGGAAGCGGGCAGCCGGTCCAAGAGTGAATTTCTGGCCAACATGTGCCACGAAATCCGCACCCCCATGAAC
>JBKJTD010000132.1:0-4003 GCA_046590915.1 Vicinamibacterales bacterium | reverse complement strand
TGGCCGGCCTGAAGCGCTCACCTGGGAGGTCTATCGCGACACGTTGATTGAGCAGGCCGAGCAGGGCGTGGACTACTTCACCGTTCACGCGGGTGTGTTGTTGCGCTACATCCCCATGACGGCGCGCCGCCGCACCGGCATCGTCTCGCGCGGCGGTTCCATCATTGCGAAGTGGTGCCTGGCCCATCACCAGGAGAATTTTCTCTACACCCACTTCCGCGAAATCTGCGAGATTATGCGCGCGTACGACGTGGCGTTCTCGCTTGGCGACGGCCTGCGTCCCGGCTCCATCGCTGATGCCAACGATGAAGCGCAGTTCGCCGAACTCCAGACGCAGGGCGAGCTGACGAAAATTGCCTGGGAGTACGACGTCCAGGTCATGAACGAAGGTCCCGGTCATGTCCCGATGCATCTCATCCGGGAGAATATGGAGAAACAGCTGGAGTGGTGCCAGGAGGCGCCCTTCTACACGCTCGGACCGTTGACGACCGACATTGCGCCGGGCTACGACCACATCACGTCGGCCATCGGCGCGGCCATGATTGGGTGGTATGGAACGGCCATGCTCTGCTACGTCACCCCCAAGGAGCACCTCGGACTGCCGAATCGTGACGACGTGAAAGCCGGCGTCATCGCCTACAAAATCGCCGCACACGCGGCAGACCTCGCCAAGGGACATCCTCGCGCGCAGACGTGGGACGACGCGCTGTCAAAAGCGCGCTTCGAGTTTCGGTGGGAAGATCAGTTCAACCTCGCGCTCGATCCCGTCACCGCCCGCGCGTACCACGACGAGACACTCCCCGCCGACGGCGCCAAGGTCGCGCACTTCTGTTCAATGTGTGGGCCGAAATTCTGCAGCATGGAGATCACGCAACAAATTCGTGACTATGCGGCCGAGCAGCAGGTGCCGGTCGACGATGCACGCGCGGCGGGGTTGGCTGAGAAGGCCGACCAATACCGCAAGACGCGGCTGTAACTACTTACCCGTGTCCCGTACGACGGGAATAACAGGCACGACCTGAATAATCGTCCGGTACCGCTTCTGGGACGTGCCAGACACGTGCAGGTACCCTTCTGAGCCGTTCCACAGGTAGTCCTTCACCACCACACTCGGCTGATAGGCCATCGTCTGCTCCTGGAAGCGGCCGAGCTCAAATTGGTGCATGGCCGGAGCCTGGAAGATCGTGCGTCCACCCTGCTTCAGCGTGGTCTTGAAGTAGTTGACGATATCGACGTACGGCGCGTCGGTGCCGTAGAGGTGATAGTGCTGGCCACCCTTGCCAGCGTCGATCGTCTCGAGAAACACCGCGGCGGGATACATCACCGTGCCGAGCGTGGCGTCGACCGGCGCTTGTGGCGGTTGGGCGGCAGGAGCGGCGGCGGCTGGCGCCGGAAACGGATTCGGGCGCGGTGGCGGCGTCTGGGCCGAGGTGGCCGAGGCGCACACCAGCAGCCCGGCGAGGGCATGTGCTACGCGTGACAATCGAATTTGCATCCTATCCCGTATTATAGGTTTATGAGTGGATTAAAGACCGCGATTCTGCTGGCGACTCTGAGCGCGTTGTTCGTTGCCGTGGGCGGCATGTTCGGTGGCGAAACCGGCATGGTGCTCGCGTTCGGTGTGGCCATAGTGATGAACATTTCCAGCTACTGGTTCTCCGACAAGATCGTGCTGAAGATGTACAAGGCGCAGCCTGTCGGCCCCGGCCATCGTCTGTACGACATGACCGCGCGGCTGGCGCAGCGCGCCCAGCTGCCGATGCCCAAGGTGTACGTGATTCCCGACATGTCGCCAAACGCGTTTGCCACGGGGCGCAACCCTGATCACGCAGCCGTGGCCGCGACCGAGGGCATCATGCGCCTGCTGTCGGATGCCGAACTGGAAGGCGTGATGGCGCACGAGCTCGCACACGTGAAAAACCGCGACATTCTCATCAGCACTGTGGCAGCCACCATCGGCGCGGCGATCACCATGATGGTGCAGTTCGGCATGTTGTTTGGCGGTGGCCGCGATCGCGGAAACTCGCCCAATCCGATAGTGCTCATCGCGACCATGTTCCTGGCGCCGCTGGCGGCCGGGATGATTCAGATGGCGGTGTCACGGTCCCGCGAATTTGTGGCCGACCGCGTGGGTGCCGAGATCGCCGGCACGCCGATGGGCCTGGCGCAGGCGCTGCAGCGGCTCGAAGTGGGAGTGAAGCAGATTCCCATGGACGCCAACCAGGCGACCGCGCACATGTTCATTGTGTCGCCGCTGACCGGTGGGGGAATGGCGTCACTGTTTTCGACGCATCCTCCGACCAAGGCGCGCGTCGACGCCCTCATGCGCCTCCGCATGGGCAACGCGTAACCGGAACAGGTTAGATCACGTAGGCGAGCGCGAACCCGATCTGCAGGACGAACATCATCCGATACATGTGCGCCCAGGAGACGTGGTTCTCCGTCGTGGCCAGCTCTTCTGGCCGGCGCAGCATCAGATAGCAGACGTACGCGCCGTAGGCCGTCATGCCAAGACCTAGCGAGTGGAGCAACAGGGTGTGGCCGGTGAGAATACCGAGCCACACGCCTACGTTAATCATCAGGAACGGCAACACAAACGATGGGGAGATCATCCACGCCGCAGTCTTCACGCCGTGAATGATGGGGAGCGTGCGGCAACCTCCGCGCGCGTCACCTTCCATATCGGCAAAGTCCTTGGTCGTCGATGCGCCAAGCAGGAACAGGCCGAAGATTCCGCCGATAAACCACGGCTCCACCCCAACGACGGTCTTCACCGCTGACCAGCCGGCCACCTTCAGCAGTACTCCGCGAGGAATGGCGATCGTAATGTTCGCCCACATGCCCCGTTGTTTGGTGCGCAGCGGCGGGACCGAGTAGATGATGGTGGCAACCACCGCGATCGCCACAATCCAGAAACACTCGTGGCGTCCACCAGGAGCGACACACCACGCCAGCACCAGCGTCAGGATGTACGCCACGACGGTGACAGCCCACGCCTCCGGAATGGTCATCCGGCCGGACGTCAGCGGGCGTTTCGGTTTGTTGATGCGATCGATTTCGAGATCGTAGATTTGGTTCAGCGCGTTGGAGCCGGCGTTGAAGACTGCCGCCATCGCGGCCCCGACCACCCCTGGCCAGACGATGGCCCAGGTCCAGGGTTGCTCAGGTGCCGCACCAATCGCCGTCACGGCTCCTGAAAAAAATCCCAGTGCCGGAGCGACCAGAGTGAACGGGCGGGCAAGTTCGGCATACAGCCGGAGTCGTGTCATCACAAGGGCCACCAGAACCACGCTGCCACGGTGAGTGCGGCGCCGATCGCCGAGTTCACAAAATTCAACGTGTCGTTGTTGAGGATACCGCGACGCTCAAGCGTGGCCCCGAGTGCCCCTTCCAGGAGTGAGGCCACCGTGGCAGCCGTCGTAATCAGGGGCACGGCCATCCAGGGAACAAGGCCTCCCCACGCCCCCAACGCGGCCAGGCCGGCAGCTGACGCCGTACCCGCAAGCGTGCCCTCACGCGACACCGCGCCGGTCGTGCCAGGTGCCACGCGCCGCAAGGAGGTCACCAGCCACGTGGTTCGTCCATAGGCCTTGCCGATTTCACTCGCAACGGTGTCACTGCCGGCGGTGGCCAGTGCGGCGACACACGCCAGCAGCGCGAGCGACGGATCGGGCAGACCGATCGCGACGGCACAGGCCCATGCTGCCAGCCCGGTATTGGCGATGGCGTTGCCGGGGCCGCGACGACCGCCGCGCTCCTCGGCGATGCCGGCGGCGACCTTGCGCGCAGTGCCGATGCGGGTACAGACCGATGCCACCACAAACGTAGCGATGAGCACTCCCCATGCGGACCACCCCCCGCCGAGCACAACCACGGTGCCGATCGCGAGACCAGTGAGTGCGCCCGATGCGGTGACCGTCCGAGCCAGCAGTCCCGTCAAGGCCACCGCTCCATTCGCCGTGAGCGCCATGGCCGCTTCGGCGGCAAGCGCCGGCGCTCTCGC
>JBKJTD010000447.1:0-5818 GCA_046590915.1 Vicinamibacterales bacterium | reverse complement strand
CGACAAGGCGATCGAGCTGCGTCACCTGAAGCATCAGGTCGACTACCTGCGACACGCGCAGCAGGAAAACTACGACTTCAACCGCATCGTCGGCGCCAGCGGCGCGTTGCAGCAGGTGCTGGGCATCGTGTCGAAAGTGGCGCGCAGCAACTCGACCGTGATGATCAAGGGTGAGACCGGCACGGGCAAGGAACTCATCGCCGGTGCGATTCACCACAACTCGCTGCGGGCGAGCAAAGCGTTCGTCAAGGTGAACTGCGCTGCGCTGCAGGAGAACCTGCTCGAATCGGAACTGTTCGGCCACGAAAAAGGCGCGTTCACCAGCGCCGACAAGCAGCGCATCGGCCGGTTTGAACAAGCCGACGGCGGCACGTTGTTTCTCGACGAAGTCGGCGACATGAGTCCCAGCACGCAGGCCAAGATTCTGCGCGTGCTGCAGGAGCATGAGTTCGAACGCCTGGGTGGCACGCGCACACTGCGGGTCGATGTGCGCATCATCACGGCATCGAACCGCAACCTCTCCACGATGGTGAAGGAAGGGCGATTCCGCGAGGATTTGTACTACCGCCTGAATGTGGTGTCGGTCGAGATGCCACCACTGCGAGATCGCAAGGACGACATCCCGGCGCTGGCGGAGTTCTTCGTGAAACGTTTCTCCAACGAACTCAAGAAGCGCGTCGATTCCATTCAGCCAGATGCGCTGAAGGTGATGATGCGCCACCACTGGCCCGGCAACATCCGCGAGCTCGAGAACGTCATCGAACGCGCCGTGCTGCTGACCGATGGCAACGCTGTCACGCTGACCGATCTGCAGATTGGCGAGCAGACCTCGAATCAGTCGGGCGAGCGGACGAGCGTCGTGCGCATCCCGCCCACTGGTATTCCCCTGGAAGAGATCGAACGTCAGGCCGTGACGGAAGCCCTCAAGATGTCGAACTGGATTCAGAAGGATGCTGCGGATCTGCTCGGGATCAGTCCCCGCGTCATGAACTACAAAATCAAGATCCTCAACATCGAGATTCCGCGCTCACGTCGAGTGGCGGAAGCGATGACTACTTAGCGCGGGGGTGTGCGCTGCGATAGACCTCCATCAATCGGCCGAGGTCGAGATGGGTGTAGCGCTGCGTCGTGCTCAGCTTGGCGTGGCCGAGTAACTCCTGGATGGCGCGAAGGTCGGCACCGGCCTGCAGGAGGTGCATGTCGACGCACCGGCAGCACTAATCTTCAACCTGTTGAGCCTATCGTAATCAACCTCCAGAGGCCATCGACCCGCGCGTGTGCGACTCACTACCCACACGGTCCTTGCGTCATGGAGCACCAGCCCAGTTTGATCCAGCGCCTCAGCTCCAAGCGGCTCTCGCCGTGAACGAATCCGGCCGCTACTCCAGATTTTCGCCTTCGGATCGCTCGCTCCCTTTGTCTCCGCATCAGCCGCCACGTCGTCGGGAATCAGCCGGCTACCATGCTCAGTAGCGTTTCAGATAGTCGAGCATTTTCTCCGCGGACGCCCCATGCCGGTGGCGGTGCTATCGCTAGAAGGCAGGAAGATGGGGAGCAGCCTTACCGCGGGTTCACGTTGCGTGCGAATGCGGTGATTCGCCACGCGCCATCAATCTTTGCGAAACACGCGTGGTAGTCGCTTGGTGAGCGAATCTGTTCCGCAATCACGAAGCCCTCACGGTCATCGGGCAGGTGGAGCGGGGCCCAAAACGTGCCGTCCTGGCCTGGGCCCAAGAGGCCGCCGCCTGTTCGCACGATCGCATGCGAGAGGTGGAGCAGCACCTTCGAACGCGTGTGACGTTCCGCATAAACGGGCACCTTCTCCCCCAGGATGACCCAGGGATCCACTTCTCCAGCAATCGAATCCGGAAGGGGACGTTCGGGAAACGCGCTGTAGACGTACGGCGCACAGAACTCCCTCCGCCCGAGGACGGCTCCGCGAGTCGTCGTGAAGCTTCCACCCATGGCAAGGAGGCGTTGGAATTCGACCCACGCGCCCGACGACCCCAAGTCGCGGCGAGGTATAGCGCGCCAATGGCCTTGCCTTGACCCCATCAACTGAGGGGTCATTCCTCCAAGGACGTGGTCAACGTCACCTGCGCGAAGAGCACCGATGAGTGCGCGGCGAAATTCGACCAATGACGCGTCCGACAATGCCTCGTCGACTGGGCGCAGTTCAAGAACTGGCGATTGTGCATTCGCGGGCCAACACGCGGCGGCAATTACCGCGACGATACCAAGGAGCCCCCCATTGATCAGTCGCATAGAACACCTCACTGCACTATTGGTCTCAAACGAATGTCAAAGTGGTCACAGTGTGTTGTTGTCGAGTGGCGAGTTCTGGATAGATGGCAGCCGCAATCGCCATGGCCTCGCGAACAGACTGAGGCACCGACTGTGCTGCGGGGGACAGGATGATGACACACGAGGCGGCGACGGTGAGCAACAGGGTTCGCATGGGCTTGAGGCGATCCTGGGCTCGTCGACGACGAAGGTCAAGTAACTTCGATGTCATCTGTGCGAAATCGGCACAACGTTTTTCGAAGCGAATTGGAGGGTTATTGCCTCGACGGCACAAGAAGCGACTCTTTCGCCGATACGCGCGCTACTTCGCCCGCGGGTGCGCGCTGCGATAGACCTCCATCAACCGACCGAGGTCGAGATGGGTGTAGCGCTGCGTCGTGCTCAGTTTGGCGTGGCCGAGTAGTTCCTGGATGGCGCGCAGGTCCGCGCCCGCCTGCAGCAGATGTGTCGCGAACGTGTGGCGGAGTGCGTGTGGACTGATCGTGCCCGGCACGCCAGCCTGTTTCGCTGCGTGGCGGACGATGCGGTCAACGCTGCGGGTGGTGAGACGGCCGCCGCGCTGATTCAGGAAGAGAGGATGGCGCGTGCGTGTGTGCGGCCCCTTGCGTGCGTTCTGACGAGGCGCAGGGGGCGGGGGTGCCGTGCGCGCATCGGTCAGCATCAAGCGCAACGCCTCGCCCGTCGCTTTATTGAAGGGCACCAGACGTTCCTTGCCGCCCTTGCCACGAACGCGCACAATCCGGCCCGAGACATTCACATCTTCAAGATCGAGCCCGACCAGTTCGCTCAGTCGCAATCCCGACGCATAGAACAATTCCAGAATGGCGCGATCGCGACGGCCTGGTGCGGTCGACGCATCGGGCACAGTCAGCACCTTGTCCATCTGATCAAGATCGAGATGCGATGGCAGCGACTGCTCCTTGCGTGGGGATCCGACCAGCTGCGTCGGATCGTCAGGCAGCAGCGACTCCCGGACCAGGTACTTTGAGAACGTCCGCACGGCCGCAAGCCTGCGCGCCGCAGACGCCCGGCCGTTGCCTCGCGCATGCAGCTCGTCGAGAAAACTGCGCACGGCATCCGCATCAAGGGCACGCACCGGCACCTGACTGGGCTTGAGCTCCAGCATGCCGGCGGTGTGATCAAGAAATTGCGTCAGATCCGTGTCATATGCGCGCACCGTGTGTGGTGACGCGTTCTGGTTGAGTTTCAGGAACTGCAGGAACTCCCTGAGCGTGTCCCGAAGCATCCGATCGACGGCCATCAGTACGGAATCCTCACGCCGGGATCGTCGGCTGGAAAGTCCTTCGTATTGCGCGTGACAAGCACCGCTGATTCCAGTTGCGCCGTGGCCCAGATGATCGCATCAGGCAGGCGGACTCGCGTTCGTCTTCGGATGTCTATCGCCCGACGCGCCACCTGCCGTGTGATGTCGAGGACACGGAACTCACGCAGGAACATGTCGATCACGTCGGCCTCACCATCAGTCTTCGACCCGACCTGCAGCTCCATCCAGGTGATGATGCTGATGGCGCGACGAGGGTAACGGTCAATTTCCTGCTGTGCGTCTTCCCGGCCGATCAGGTAGTCGATGAGGATGTTGGTGTCGAACACGGCGTCGGTATGTGGGCGAGCCACCGCTACTGCCACTCGTTCCGGATTTTTTCCTGCTCTGCCAACGCCTCGTCCGCCCGATCGCGCCACAAGCCGAACGCGTCGGCCGCCTCGCCTTTGGCCCGCTCGGCCAGCATCGCGGCCACTGCGCGCCGGATCGCTTCGGCTCGCGAGATGCCCTCCCGCCGGCACCAGCCGTCCAAGCCGGTCACTTGTTCTTCTGGAAGCTCGATAATCGTGCGCATGATGCCGTCATCATATCACGTTATCATAAGGTTAAAAGCTACAGGTGAAAGGGCGAAGGTACGGAGCGCGTCGGTACCTTTAGCCTTTGACCTTTCGGCTTTTATCTCTCGCCTTCCCAAAGCGCCAGGTCGTCCAACGCTCTGGCGCTGGTGGCCAGCTGCCGCTCGCTCTTGCTGCGGGGCGGATTGTCGAGCGGTGGCATGATGCCGAAGGTGATGTTGGTCGGGTTGTAATGCGCCGGGTCGGCGTGCGAGACGTAATACGCGAGTGCGCCGATGGCGGTGGTGCGAGGTGCGGATCTGGGATCACGTCCCAGCGACAGGAGCGCGGCGTTGCGGCCGGCAATCAGACCCGACGATGCGGACTCCACATAACCTTCGACTCCCGACACTTGACCTGCGAAAAACAGATCCGGGCGCGTGCGCGTCTGCCACGTCTCCTGCAACACGGTCGGGCCGTTGATGTAGGTGTTGCGATGAATCATGCCGAACCGCACAAACTCGGCGTGCTCAAGACCCGGGATCATCTTCAAGACGCGAGCCTGCTCGCCCCACTTCATCTGCGTCTGAAAACCCACGAGGCTGTAGTGATCACCTGCCAGGGTGTCTTGCCGTAACTGCACCACCGCATACGCCCATCGTCCCGTCGCCGGTACATCGAGACCGGCAGGTTTCATCGGACCAAAACGCAGCGTGTCCACGCCTCGATGGGCCATCACTTCGATGGGCAGACACCCTTCGAAAAACTTCGTGTTGTCGATGTCGTGCCCTTCGGTCTTCTCCGCCGACACGATCGCCTGGTGGAACGCGATGTATTCGTCTTTGGTGAAGGGACAGTTCAGGTAATCGCCCTCGGAAATGAGCTCGGAGGCGATTTCTCCCGAAATCGCCTCCGAGCTCATTTCCGTCTTGCCTCGCAGTGACCGATTCCAGCGCGAGGCGCGGAACACCTTCGACATGTCGATGGATTCGGCCAGCACGATGGGGCTGATCGCATCAAAGAAGGCGAGGTGATCGCGGCCGATGAATGCGGCGATGTCGGCGGAAAGTGCGTCGGACGTCAGCGGGCCGGTCGCCACAATGACGGGGCTGTCGGGCGACGAGGGTGGGATGGTGGTGAGTTCGCCGCGCTCGACGCGGATGCGTGGATGTGACTCGATCTCCGCAGTCACTCGGTCAGCAAACTGATGCCGGTCCACCGCGAGCGCGGCGCCGGCAGGCACACGCACTTCATCGGCCACGCGCATGATGAGCGAGCCGAGCCGGCGCATCTCTTCCTTGAGCAGGCCCACCGCGTTGTCGAGTTTGTCGCCGCGGAATGAATTGCTGCAGACCAGCTCCGCGAGCCGATCCGTCTGGTGCACCGCCGTCGGCCGCACCGGGCGCATTTCGTGGATGGTGACGTCGACACCGAGTGACGCCGCCTGCCAGGCCGCCTCGCACCCGGCCAACCCACCTCCAATAATTCGTACGTGACCCACCGCTACCTCAGGCCGGGAGCTACGCTCGCTTTTTTGCCGCGGCCTTCTTGGCCACGGTTTTTTTGGCGGGCGCGCCCCTCTTCGGCTTCTTTCGTGCCGGGGCCACACCGCGCCGCTCGTCAAGCAGCCTCGCCGCCTGTTCCACAGTCACGTCTTCAATGGCCGTGCCTTTGGGTA
>JBKJTD010000199.1:0-11268 GCA_046590915.1 Vicinamibacterales bacterium | reverse complement strand
GGATCGGACTCGGCCACCGCAATCGCACCAATCGACCCGGTTGGCTGGTCGTCAAAAATCGGATTCCACGTCCGCCCGGCATCGTCAGTCTTCCACACGCCTCCGTTCACGACGCCCACGTAAAACGTGAACGGTTGGGACGGCACTCCTACGGCGGCCTTGGTGCGGCTGGCGCGGAGTGGCCCGACAGGCCGCCACTTCAGTTCCTGCAGGAGGGCCGGAGCAAACGCCGGCGCCGGCTGCGAGGCGATGCCGAAAAGACCTGAGAGCGTGGACGCGAGCATCCCGACGATAGCGAGTTTGAGCCACATGGCCAGATTGTGCACCAACCTGCACGTGTTAGGCTCCCGTCACCGAAAGGACGCCCCCATGACATACATCACGAGACTTGGTTCCTTCGCCTGCGCGACCGCGTTGGTGATCGCGGCGATCGGCCCCACACCCGCGGCCCAGGCGCGACGCACGGCCGGTGATTTTGTGAGTCCGGCGTTTCCGTTCGGCCTGGTGGCCGCGCGAACGTCCGACCGGATCGCCTGGATCAGTTACGACGAAGGCAAGCGCAACGTGTTCACTGCCGTCGGGCCGGACTTCAAGCCGGTCCGCCTGACGTCGTTCATGA
This sequence comes from Vicinamibacterales bacterium, assembly GCA_046590915.1. Classification (GTDB taxonomy): domain Bacteria; phylum Acidobacteriota; class Vicinamibacteria; order Vicinamibacterales; family SCN-69-37; genus SYFT01. The sequence continues at coordinate 10,649 of JBKJTD010000199.1, read as the reverse complement.
ACGACGACGGCGTGGACCTGACGGACTTGAGTTTGTCGGCCGATGGCACCATGGCGGTGTTTGTGCGTGGGCACGCGCGCAACCGGGAAGGGTGGGTGGCCAATCCGCTGTCACATCCGGACGGCACCGAACGCGCCATCTGGGCCGTCCGCACGTCGGGAGGCACGCCAGCCTTTCGACTTGCCGAGATCGAGTCCGGCGCTTCTGTGGTGTCGCCTGATGGCAAACACGCGTTGTACGTGAAGGGTGGTCAAATTTATCGCGCACCGGTCTTCGCGACGACCCCAGGCAACCCCCGAGACCGCGGTGAAACGCCGTACATCACCGTGTTTGGCGAGAACAGCACTCCCCGATGGTCACCCGACAGTGCGCGTTTTGCCTTTGTGAGCAACCGAACCGACCATGCGTTTGTCGGCGTGTACGAACTGGCCACGCGCAAGCTGACGTGGCTGGCGCCTGATGTCGATCGCGACAGCAGTCCGACCTGGTCACAGGACGGCACGCGCATCGCCTTCATCCGCCGTCCCGGTCTGCCATTTGGGCAGCAGCAACAGCCGGGCGCGGCAGGCATCGGGAATCCGGCCGGCCCCGGCGCGGGACGTCAGAGTGGCGCGGGTGAACAGGCGGGACGCGGAGGCCTGAGTGGCCTCCAGATTCCTGGCCTCTTCCGCGCCGAGTTCCGCGGCGGCGGCACGCTCGCCTTCTGGGTCGCTGACGCGCGCACCGGCACGGCGCGTGAGTTCTGGCGCCACAATCCCACGGGTAGCACCTTCCGCAACATCAATGCGATTCAGTGGGCCGGAGATCACGTCATCTTCACGACGCAGATGCCTACTGAACAAAATGACGAATACGATCGGTATTTCTCAGTGGCCCTGGATGGCTCGACAAGAGATCCGGTGATGATCACCACCACCAACGGCATCATCGAAGACTCGACGTCTATCAACCTTTCACATGATGGGCGTACGCTGTACTACACGACCAATCATGGCGATATCGATCGTCGCGACATCTTTGCCGTAGCGACAGCAGGGGGTACACCGCGCCAGGTGACCGAGACGCCTGCGATTGAGACACAGCCCGTGCCGCTGGCGTCGGGAAAAGTCGCCGTCTTGTATGCCGACACGCGCGTGCCGCAGTCAGTCGGCGTCGTCCCGGAAAAGGGCGGCAAGGCCACGGTGGTGCACCCGACGCTGCCCGCGCGCTATCCGCTCGACGCTCACGTCGAGCCGACCAACGTCACGCTTGAAGCTGAAGATGGCGTGAAGTTCAACAACCAGCTCTTCCTGCCCAGGGACATCAAGCCAGGGGAAAAGCGTCCCGCCATGGTGTTCGTGCACGGGGGGCCCCAGCGACAGATGTTGCTCGGGTACCACTACCGGCACGTGTATCACATGTTTTACGGCATCAATCAGTGGCTCGCCGACAAGGGCTACATCGTGTTGTCGGTCAACTATCGCCGCGGCGTCGGCTACGGACGGTCGTTCCGCAACGCGCCGAATTCTGGCGGGCAGGGCAACGCCGAATATCTCGACGTGCTTGCCGCCGGCAAGTATCTGCATGCGCGGCCGGACGTCGATACCAAACGGGTGGCGATCTGGGGCTTGTCGTATGGCGGTGTGTTGACCGCACAGGCGCTGGCGCGCAATTCGGATCTGTTTGCGGCAGGCATCGACCTGGCCGGCGTCCATCTCTGGGGCAATTCGCTGGATCCCGAGAGCGTCTCGTTCAAAGCGTCCGTCATCGGAGCCATCGACGGTTGGAAGTCACCCGTGCTTCTGCAGCATGGAGACGATGACCGCAACGTCGCGTTCACACAAACGACCGGTCTGGTGCAGATGCTGCGCGCGCGCGACGTCGAGTACGAGCTGATTGTGTTTCCCGATGATGTGCACGACTCCTTGGTGCACAGCCGGTGGATTCATATCTTCGATCGCATGGATGCGTTTCTCAAGAAGCACATCGGGCGGTGATGAGGGTGGCATGGGTGGGGTTGGTGGCGTGGGTGACGTGGGTGGACAGATCGCGAAGATGTTCGCACAGTAGTAGACTGCCGACGCCCAGATCGATCGCTAGAGTTACGGAGATCCCATAGAGATGATGAAACGACTTTCGGTAGTACTCGCGGTGGCGATGATTGTCACCGTGACGATGAATACAGCAGGGCAGACGCCTGCGCAGGGACTCACGTCCGACGCGCTGCAGGCGGTGTCGTTCCGCAGTTTGCCCACCAATATTGTGACGGGCCGGGTGCAGGACATCGCCATCGACCCGAAGAATCCCAACATCTGGTACGTCGCTTCCGCCTTTGGTGGTGTGTGGAAGACGGAAAATCGCGGGATCAACTTCACGCCGATTTTCGACAACTACCCGGCCCACAACATGTGTTGCATCGTCGTGGATCCGAAGGATTCGAACATCCTCTGGCTCGGCACCGGTGAAAACAAAAGCCAGCGCTCGGCGCACTTCGGCGATGGTCTCTACAAATCCACCGACGCCGGCAAGACGTGGGCGCGTTCAGGCCTTGCGAACTCCGAGCACATCGGAAAGATCCTGGTCGACCCCAACAATTCGAACATCGTGTGGGTCGCGTCACAGGGCCCGCTGTTTTCGGCTGGTGGAGACCGCGGCGTCTACAAGACCACCGACGGTGGCACCACGTGGAATCGGGTGCTTCACGTGAACGAGGACACCGGCTTTACCGACCTTGCCTTTGATCCGCGCGACTCCAACACCCTCTTCGCCAGCACCTACCAGCGTCGTCGTCACGTCGGCCAGATGATTGGCGGCGGTCCTGATGGCGGCATCTTCAAGTCGACCGATGGCGGCCGCAACTGGACGAAGCTGACCAACGGCCTTCCCCCGGGAGAAGTCGGCCGTATCGCGCTGGCCACTGACCCGAAGAAGCCCGGCCGCGTGTATGCGCTGATCGATGCGAAGTCACCGGGAAGTGGACGTGGTGGCCGCGCTGGTGGCGCGCCCACGCCGGAACTGCCGCCGATGAATCCGCCGACGCCGAACGATTCGATGGGCTTCTACAAGTCCGACGACAACGGCGCGACCTGGGAACGCACCGCGCGTGAACGAGGCGGCGGCCCGGCCTACTACTCGGAGATCTATGTCGACCCGCGCACCGACGACACCGTCTGGGTCATCGACACCAACATGAAGTGGACGAAGGACGCCGGCAAGACTTTCACGTCGGTGGGCTTCGACCTCGGGCAGGGACCGCTCGCCGTGCACGTTGACCACCACGCCGTGACATTTGACCCGAGCAACCGCGACCATATCCTCATCGGCAACGACGGGGGCGTCTACGAGACGTACGACAGTGGCAAGACGTGGCGCTTCTTCACGAACCTGCCCGTCACGCAGTACTACCGCGTCGGCATCGGCAACGAGGCGCCGTTCTACACGGTCTGCGGCGGCACACAGGACAATTTCTCGCTCTGCGGTCCATCGGGCAGCACCAACTCGTGGGGCGTCCGCACCAGCGACTGGTACATCGTGAACGGAGGTGACGGCTTCCAGCCGCATCCCGATCCGGTGGACCACCACTTCATCTACGCGACCTCACAGACCGGTGGCCTGTCGAGGTTCGACCGTCGGACCGGACGTGGTCAGAGCATCCGTCCTCCGGCCGGGGGCACGCTCGCGGCACAGGCGGCAGCAGAGGCGGCTCAGGCCGCCGGCGCAGCCGGTGCGCCCGCTGGTGGACGCGGCGGTGGTCGTGGCGGCGGCGAACGTGTGAACTGGGATGCGCCGTACGTCATCAGCCCGCACCTGAACACGCGCCTCTACTGGGGCAACAACTTCCTCTACAAGTCCGACGATCGTGGCGCCAGCTGGGCGCGCGTGAGTGGCGACCTGACGCGCAACCTTGACCCGACGGAAATTCCGATCATGGGCAAGGTGTGGCCGACCGATTCGATTGCATTCCGAGAATCGACGACCGACCTCAGCACGATCGTCACCGTGGATGAGTCGCCGATGAAGGCAGGACTGATCTATGTGGGCACCGACGACGGATTGCTGCAGATCAGCGAAGACGACGGCAAGACGTGGCGTCGTGTGGAACAGTTCCCGGGCGTGCCGAAGTGGACCTATGTGAGCGACGTGTTTGCCTCGCCGCTTGACGTGAATACCGTGTTCGTGTCGCTCAACAACTGGCAGACCGGCGACTACAAGCCCTACATCGTCAAGAGCACCGATCGCGGCCGCACGTTCACGAACATCACGGGCAACCTGCCGGCCAAACACAACGTGTGGTCGGTGATTCAGGACCACGTCAACGCGAACCTGCTGTTTGCGGGCACCGAGTTCGGGGTGTTCACGTCAGTCGATGGTGGTCGTCAATGGCTGCAGCTCAAGGGCGGGATTCCGACGACGCAGGCGCGTGACATGCAGGTGCAGAAGCGTGAGAACGACCTGGTCATTGGCACGTTCGGCCGCGGGTTCTACATCCTCGACGACTACAGCCCGCTGCGCGAGATTACGGCGCAGACCCTGAGCGAAGAGGCGCGGCTGTATCCGGTGAAGAACCCCTGGTTGATCACGCAGGGTGGTCTGGCGCCCGCCGGCTCGGCCGGTGTGGGCACGCTGGGCGGTAATGTCCTCAGTTCGAACCCACCCGTCGGCGCGAACTTCGCGTATTCGGTGGCCAAGACGATTCCGGACGGCACCGACCTCGTATTGACCATCACGGATGCGCGCGGGCAGCGCGTGCGCGAGATCGCGCTCGACCGCACCAGCGGCCTGCGCCGTGTGGTGTGGAACATGCGCGGTGAACCTGTTGCCGGTGCGTCCGGTGCGTCGGGTGCGCCCGGCCGTGGAGGCGGTGGCGGCTTGGCTCCGCTCGTCGCAGCCGGCACCTACCACGCGCAGATCGGCAGGAAGGTCGGCGACGTTGTGACGCCGGTCGGCGCGATGCAGACGTTCAGGCTGCTGGAAACGAGCTAGAAGGTCGAAGGTTAAAGGCCGAAGGCCAAAGGTACGGACGCGCCCTTTGTGTTTCGATCCGTACCTTGCCCTTTCGCCTCTGACCTTTGCCCTTCTATTTCGCCAAGCTTCGTATGAGCGTCAGCAACATGTCGATGGCGACCACATTGTGGCCGCCCGACGGAATGATCACGTCAGCGTACCGTTTGCTGGGCTCGGCAAATTCCAGGTGCATGGGTTTGACAGTCGAGAGGTACTGATCGATCACGGAGTCCACGGTCCGTCCGCGTTCGCTGATGTCGCGCTGCAATCGGCGGATAAACCGCATGTCGCTGTCGGTATCCACAAACACCTTGACGTCCATCAGTTGGCGGAGTGCCGCGTCGGTGAAGATGAGGATGCCCTCCACGATGATCGCCGTCCGGGGAAGGACGGTCTCAGTGGCGGTGCGCCGGGCGTGGCGCGCGAAGTCGTAGGTGGGCATGTCGACAGGCTGACCGGCCCGCAGCGATTCCACATGGCGGACCAGCAGGTCCGTTTCAAGTGCATCGGGATGGTCGTAGTTGAGCGCTGCGCGATCCTCAAGGCGAAGTTCCTGATGGTCGCGATAGTAGTGATCATGTTCCAGGACCGAGACGTGCCCATCGCCAAGTGCTTCGATGATGTTGCGCACGACAGTGGTCTTGCCGGAGCCGGAGCCACCGGCAACACCAATCACAAGAGGGGGACGCGGGGTCATGGGTGTCAGTTTATTTGATACCCTCCATTCAGAATGAGCCAATTAGGCAATGGGCCAATGAGCCGATGGGCAATGAGGCTGGTTGCGGTGGCGGTTGGCAACGGCATCACCGCACGGGTGAGTGTCGTGGTGCAGGTGGTCGGCGCGATCCTCGCGACTGGTGCGGGCCTCTGGCTCTCGAGGCATGTGTGAGCGTGAGGCGGGGCGGGGACGGTTGTCGATCCAGATGCGTACCTCCGAGCAAGGCCACGGCGGTGCGACTATTCCTCCGTTTTCCAGTGGGTCTCGGCGGAGGTGCCTGACGTCAGGTGCTGCCCGGTCAGATGCGCCACGATCTGGCGGGCGTGAAATCGGCCGTTTTCGATGAACCAGCGGCCGGTGTTCCTGCCGCCGCACACGGTACCCGCGATGTAGACCCCCGCTCGCGCAGTTTCAAACGTGCCTGGATCAAATACCGGCGTCCGGCATCCATCGTCAGCAAACGTGAGGCCCAGATGCTCGAGGAAGGTGAAGTCGGGGTGATACCCGGTCATCGCCAACACCCAGTCGTTGGGAATTTCTCGGAGTCCGTCCGCCTCACGCACCACCAGGGTTGTGTTGCGAACCTCCTCAACTGTGGTGTTGAACAGCGCCGTGATGCTGCCTTCCTTGATGCGGTTTTCGAGATCGGGACGAATCCAGTATTTGATCCGATCCGACAGCGCGGGGCCGCGCACGATCAGCGTGACTGACGCGCCATGACGATGGCAGTCGAGCGCCGCTTTGGCGGCCGAGTTCTTCGCGCCGACGACCGCCACCCGCTGCCGCGCATACGGAAAGGCCTCGCGGTAATAGTGGGTGACCTTCGGCAGGTCCTCGCCTGGCACAGACAGCCGGTTGGGATGATCGAAGAAGCCGGTTGCCACGACCAGGTGCCGCGCCTGATGGGAGCCGCGACTTGTAGTCACGGTGAAGGCGCCCTTGCTGCCGTGCAACGCGAGCATCGTCTCGTAGAGCCGCACGTCGAGGGCTTCGCTGGTGGCGACCATCCGGTAGTACTCCAGCGCGTCTTCGCGCGTGGGTTTGTATCCCGGGATGGGGAAGGGATGGCCGCCGATTTCGATCAGGTCGGGCGTGGAAAAAAACTCCATGCGATTGGGATACCCAAGGATGGAGTTGGTCAGAGCCCCTTTGTCGAGCACCATGGCCGTCAGTCCGTGGCGCTGCGCTTCAATGGCGCACGCAATCCCCACCGGACCGGCGCCGACGACGAGAAGGTCGAGCATGTGCGAATTGTACCGGACGCGCACGCGCCCGGTACACTCCGCCGCCAGTAGACGTTACTTACGAACCGAATGCATGGCGAGCATTGCGGGAAATGCGAGCACGCCTGTCGGCGCCGTGGCCTTCGCGTCCTTCAGAACCGCTTTGGCCGTCGTTCCGGCGCCGTAGGCGTCGCGCATATCGTCCTCGTTTAACTCGATGACGGTCCCCTTGAGCGCCAGTCCGGCAAACAGACCCTTCGAACGTGAGTACGACAGAATCTGCGCGTTCAGCTTCGCGTCCGTTGCGACTTCCGCCTGACGGCCGACGGGCCCTGCCGCCACAGAGGCACCCGCGCCGAGGGTGACCTTGCTGGACAGCAAGCTGTTCAGGCCCTCGTCGGTCATGAAGAGCATCACATAATCGGTGACGTCCACACCGATCTGCCAGCCGACGCTCCCGCCTCCCAGGTTGAAGTACGCGGGCGCGCTCCACCCCTGCGGTGTGCGACAACTCGCCACGCCACGACCGCCACGGCCACCGATCCCGAATGCCGCCTGTACCACAGCGGGAAACACCGCGACGCATTCCGCGTCGTCAAGAATCTCCTTCGGGATGGCCTGATCGGGAGCGCCCATGATTTCGTGAAAGACCTTCGCAGCCTTCTGCGATTGCTCCACTTCGTCCTTGATATCGCGAGTGGTTTGCTGCGCCGCCACTCCCGTCGCTCCGAAGATAATGACGAATGACGCCAGTGTGGTGAAGATGTTTTTCATCGTTGTAGCTCCTTCTCGCCACTCTAGTCGTACCCCAGTGTGGTTCCCGTACCGAAATGCACACGTTGACGAGGCGGACCATGCCTGAGCCACGACCGGATGATGCCGCCCTTCTGGACAGGCTCCAGGACGAAGCGTTCTTATACTTCTTGAGAGAGGTCAACCCGCTCAACGGGCTGATTGCCGACAAGACGCGAGAGGGTTGGCCCGCCAGTATCGCGGCGACCGGCCTCGCCCTCGCGTCCTATCCCGTTGGCGTGGAGCGCGGCCTCATGGCGCGCGACGCCGCGGTCACGATCACGCTGACAACCCTGCGATTTTTTCGTGACAGCGTGCAGGGCACGGGTCCCGACGCGACGGGCTACAAGGGCTTTTACTATCACTTTCTCGACCTGAAGACGGGACAGCGAGCCTGGCGGTGCGAGTTGGCGACCGTCGACACGGGATTCCTGCTCGCCGGCGGACTGACGGCGGCCGCTTACTTCGGGCGTGATACTCAGGACGAATATCAGATCAGAACACTGGCGGACGAGTTGTACCGGCGTGCCGATTGGCGATGGGCGCAGCATGGCGAGGCGACGCTCACGCATGGCTACAAGCCACGCAGAGGCTTCCTCACGCATCGATGGAAGGGCTACGACGAAGCGCTGTTGCTCTACGTGCTGGCGCTGGGATCGCCCACATATCCGCTGCCTGACGAAAGCTATGCGGCCTGGTTGTCCACCTACGTGTGGACGAAGATCTACGACTACGAATTCGTGTACGCGGGACCGCTGTTCATCCATCAGCTGTCACACATCTGGATCGACTTCAGAGGCATTCAGGACGTCTACATGCGCGACAAGGGGCTCGACTACTTCGAGAACAGTCGCCGAGCGACCTATGTGCAGCGCGAGTACGCGATCCACAATCCACGAGAGTTTGCGCGCTACAGCAAGGATTGCTGGGGCCTGACTGCGAGCGACGGGCCCGGGCCCGTCACATTGAAGGTTGACGACGTGAAGCGCCGGTTCTTCGATTACGTGGCGCGCGGCGCCCCGCAGGGACCCGATGACGGGACGATTGCACCGTGGGCCGTGGTGGCCTCATTGCCGTTCGCGCCGGAGATCGTGTTGCCGGCCGTGAGGTACTTTGATTCGTACGGCATCAAGGCGACATTCAACCCGACATTTCCAGTCGCGTCCGAGCACACCGATGGGTGGGTCTCACCATGGAGCTTCGGACTGAGTCAAGGGCCGATTGTGTTGATGATCGAGAACCACCGTACGGGCCTGATCTGGCGGCTGCTGCAGCAGTGTCCCTACATCGTCCACGGATTGCGCCGGGCGGGATTCCAAGGCGGCTGGTTATGACGGTAGCACCGCGACGGTCCCGATCAGCGGTGGCGCAGGCCAGGGCGGCACCGCCAACAGCACGCGCAGAGTGAGCATCAAGGTGGCCACAATGTGGCGTCGCTGGTTGGTTGCCTGTCAAATCCCCGGGACCACGCACGACATCCCATGGCAGGTGTCTTGCAGTCCAAGAGCATCATGGCGAATCAGAATCAGCACGACTCGAAGGACAAAATCCAGCAGGGCGATAACCGGAAGGCGGGTGACCTGGACGGCAACCGCGGCGCCAAGCCGAAGAGCGGCAGTCAGGGCGTCAACGAGAGTGCTGGCAATCAGGCCGAGAGCACCAAGGACGGCGGTGCGACAGAAAATGCAGAGCGTGACAACGGCGCCGGGCACTCTGAAGCCGAAGCACTGTATGGCGATTTATCGAAAAAAGAATAGCGAGTGAATTTGGTGCGGAAGAGAGGACTCGAACCTCCACCCTATTGCTAGGACTAGCTCCTGAGGCTAGCGCGTCTGCCAATTCCGCCACTTCCGCACGAAGAGGGTCTTGCAGGCAGCTCCGGCCACTAGGACCGGAAGAAGCGATTATACTCCACGTCGGGCACTCGCGACTCCCCGTATACTGGCAAGCGTGAGTGCTCGCAGAGGGGTTGCCCTAGTTCTATTCCTGATCTTTCTCGCCATGATGGCCTCCGCCGCGCTGGTGCTCATCGGAGCGCTGCTGGTCGCGCCGACTAATCAGCAGGCGACCGTGCCGTCCAATGCGACCTTGTTCCTTCGCATTACGGCGCCGTTTCCTGAGTTCGAGTCGGTCAGCCTGTTTTCGCCGTTGATGGATCCCCAACCCACGCTGCGCACGGTGATTTCGACCATCGCCCGTGCCAAGACGGACCCCCGCGTGCGCGGTCTGGTGGTCATCCCGCAGACGACCGGTGCCATGTGGGCGCAGTTGCAGGAACTGCACGCCGCCCTCGCGGACTTCCGCACGTCCGGCAAGTCGTTGGTCGTCTATTTTGAATACGGCGGCGCGGGTGAGTACTACCTGGCGTCGGCAGCCGAGCGGGTGCTGATGATGCCGGCCGGCTCGCTGGACCTGTCCGGTCTGGCGACGTACGAAATCTTCTTCCGCGGCGCGCTCGATAAAATCGGCGTCTACCCCGACATGCTGCACATTGGCGAGTACAAGACGGCCGCCAACACGTTCACTGAACGTGGATATACGCCGGCCCACAGGGAAATGTCGCGGTCGCTCAACCGTGACATGTACGACCAGCTCATCCGCGCCATCGCCACCGGCCGCAAGCGGTCGGAGCACGACGTCCGTCGCGCGCTCGACGAGGGGCCGTTCCTGGCCGAAGAAGCCAAGGCCGCAGGCTTGGTCGACGACATCGTCTACGACGATCAGATCGACGATGCCCCGCCAGTCCAGGGCACACGACGATTTGATGGCGCCGATTACGTGCGCGCCGCCCCGTCAGGCGGCACAGGCTCCAAAGTTGCCCTGCTGTATGCCGTCGGCACGATCGCCAGCGGCAAGTCGAGCTTCGACAGCCCCGGCGGCGCGGTCATCGGGTCCGACACCTTCGTCGAGTGGGCGCGCACCTTGCGCACCCA
>JBKJTD010000420.1:0-5892 GCA_046590915.1 Vicinamibacterales bacterium | reverse complement strand
CGCCAGGTCCGCGTGGCCTGGCCGCGGGCGTGTCACCGGCGCGCGACGCGCACCTGGGAGGCTGTCGTCAGGCGTGGCGGCCACGCTCATCGTGTACTGCCAGTTCACCCAGTCCCGATTGCGAATCAGCAGTGAGATGGGGCTGCCGAGCGTTTCTCCACGGCGCACGCCTGAAAGAATCTCGACCTGGTCCTGTTCGATCGCCATGCGGCGGCCACGGCCGTACCCGAGCTGCCGCCGCGCCAGATCCGGATTAATGTCGTCGGACGAGAGGGGAAGGCCGGCGGGCACGCCGTCAACGATCACCAGCAGGGCCTGCCCGTGTGATTCACCTGCTGTCAAAAACCGAAGCATCGCGCAATCATTCTATCGAAGTTTTTGCAACGTCCATCGGCGACCGGCCGGGATTTCCGCTGTCGGCGCGGGCGGCAATCTTGCAACACTGCCTCTGCGAATGGATCACCATCTGCGGCACACCGACGCGTGGCAGGCATGGGTTGACCGTCTACCGACTGACGGCGCCGGAATGCGCATCGCGTGTCTGCCGGTGACGGCAGCGTCCACCGATGGCGCGCATCGGGATGCGATGCTGGCATCCATTGGCTATGCGGCGATGTCCGCCTCGACACATCTGGCCGGCGAAGAGCGTCGTCGATGGCTGCATCGCCATGTCGCCCTGATTGTCGACGGTGCGTTGTGCGACAGCGGCCGGCGCTGGATTCGCGATCTGGCCCACGCGAGTCCGCGCCCGCATCTGATCCTGCGTGCGGCCATCGACATCACGATCGCACGCGAGTGTGCCGTGGCCTGGCCGACGTGGCCGGCGGTTCAGGATGTGCGCGGGGCGCGCGCCGTCGCCGTCAAGGCGAGGGGCGGTTCTGCAGCGACCGATTGGTTGAGTGCTGCCGTGGAAGCCGCCGCCAGACGCGGCGATGAGTGGGGCGCGGCGAGTGCCCTGATGGAGTTGGGCCTCGCGGTGCTCAGCAGGGGGTGTGCCCGGGATGCGAGCCGACTCCGGGCGCGGTGTCGATCGTGGTTGGCTACAGGCACGCAACTCGGTGCACGGTCCAAGGTGGCGGCGACGCTTGCTCGTGTTGCGTTGTGGTCGGGAGACACCGACGCCGCGGCGGCCGCGCTCGCGGCGGTCGTCGTGGAGTGTCGCCTTGACGACGTCATCGCTCCGGCGTGGATCGTGGGTGCCGGCGTGGATCTCTCGCTGTGGCTGGGGCAATGGGACAGGGCCGAGAGCGGTATCCGCGCACTGGCGCCTGACGGTGGTGAGGCACTGGGCCGGGCGGCGCTTCTGGCATGGCTTCGGCACGATCGCACGGGGCTTGAAGCACCCCCTGCTGCCCCGCATGCGCCGTGTGGCGAGGCGACCGCACCCGACGACGGGTGGTTCGTGCTCGCGCGTCTGCTGGTGGCGGCGAGTCGGGGCGACGGACCGGAAGTGTGTGCACTGGCGCCGCGCCTGATTGATGATGGTCCCTTGTTCTGGGGCCGGGCGACTGCCATCGAGGCCCTGCGTGCGGTCGACGCCGACGAGCAGGCTGACCGACTGCTGGTCAGGTGCCGTCGCGCAGCGCACGGCCCGCGTGAATCGATGCTGCTGGCGCATCTCGCGCGCCAGCCGGGCGGGTCGGCCCTGGCGTTACCGGAGAGCGCCGCGGGAATTGGTCGATGGGGAGAACGGAGGTCTGTGATGTCGATGTGGGGGGGCGTGTCAGCGCTTCTTGATGAGGTGAACAACGCGGACGACGATGCGACGGCGCTGCGTCGGGGGTGTCGGTGGGTCCGCACACACACGGCAACGGCGCGTGTGATTGTGCTGGCTGCCGATACCGGATCCGCGCTGGTGTGTGATCCCGACGGCGCCCTTCCCGGTGAAGATGACGTGCGTGTGCCCGTGCGCCACGGCGGCGTGACGATTGCGTGGGTGATAGCCGCGCGACGCGCGCGCGACGCGGAGGAATTGGCCGGATGTGTCAGAGCGCTGGCCTCCGTGTGTGCGCCCGCCGTACGGGCCCGGATGGACGTCGCCCGGGCCGCGCGCTCCGGCGACGTCCTTGCACAGGATCTGCTGGGCGACAGTCCGGCGATGGTGGCCTTGCGCGCGGCGGTCGCACGGGCGGCGCCGACGACATTTCCTGTGCTGATCGAAGGGGAGAGCGGTGTCGGCAAGGAGCTGGTCGCGCGCGCGTTGCACCGGCTTAGTGCACGTCGCGACCGGCGGCTCGCGGCCATCAACTGTGCCGCGCTGACCGACGAATTGTTCGAGGCGGAATTATTCGGGCATACCCGCGGGGCCTTTACGGGCGCGGTCGGAGCACGCACCGGGCTGTTTGAGGATGCGCACCACGGCACATTGTTTCTCGACGAGGTGGGGGAGTTGTCACCGCGCGCGCAGGCGAAGCTGCTCCGGGTGCTGCAGGAGGGGGAAGTCCGGCGCGTGGGCGACAACCAGTCGCGTGTGGTGGATGTGCGGGTTGTGGCGGCCACCAATCGCACGCTCGTCCAAGAGGCTGCCGCCGGCCGGTTCCGGCAGGATTTGGTCTTCCGGCTCGCCGTGGTGCGGGTGACGGTGCCGCCGTTGCGCGAGCGGGTGCAGGACATTCCCGGACTGGCGCAGACCTTCTGGGCGCAGGCGGCACGACATCGTGATTGCCGTGCGTGGCTGGCGCCGGACGCCATGGCCGCCCTGTGCCGGCACGGCTGGCCCGGCAACGTCCGCGAGCTTCAGAATGTAGTGGCGGGCCTCGTACTCGCGGGCCCCGACCGCGGACGCGTAACCGCGCGCCATGTGGCGACGGTACTGCAGGCGCAAGGATCGGGCGCGGAGGAGGCCGGCCTGTCACTCGACGAAGCCCGGCGCATGTTCGATCGGCGCGTGGTCGCGACGGCGCTGGCCAGGCATGCTGGATGCCGCGCGGCGGCCGCGCGCGATCTGGGCGTCACCCGGCAGGGGCTGTCGAAGCTGATGACGCGGCTTGCGGTTCCGGCAGCAGGAGTGTGATCATCGCTCTCGCGTGTTGCGGTTCATTCTTCGACGTTTGGTGCTGACCATCCCGGTGCTGCTCGGTGTGGCGACGCTGGTGTTTGCGCTGCTGCACCTGGTGCCTGGCGACCCGGCGCAGGTGATGCTTGGCGAATCGGCGGCGGCCAGTGATGTGGACGAACTGCGGGCAAAGCTCGGCCTGGACCGCCCATTGCCGGCGCAGTACGCGCAATTTATGAGGGGCGTGGTGCAAGGGGACTTCGGCACCTCGTTCCGCTACGGCACTCCGGTCTTCCAGGAGATTGCGCAACGGTTGCCCAACACGCTCAGACTGGCGCTGGCGGCGATGAGTGTGGCGCTGCTCATTGCCGTACCTCTGGGAGTTCTCGGGGCGCTCTATCGCGGACGCGCCATCGATCAGGCCGCGATGGCCGTCTCGCTGGTGGGCATCTCCATGCCGAATTTCTGGCTGGGCCCCTTGCTGGCGATCGTGTTTGCCGTATCGCTGGGATGGCTGCCGGTCTCCGGCATCGGTGATTGGCGTCACTTGGTCCTGCCCTCCGTCACGCTCGGTGCCGCGCTCGCCGCCATCCTTGCGCGCATGACACGCGCCAGCCTGATTGAAGAACTTCGCGAGTTGTATGTGCTTGCCGCGCGCGCGGGGGCTCTCACAGACGCGAGCGGTGCTGCGGCACGCGCTGCGCAACAGTCTGATTCCGGTGGTGACCATCCTCGGCCTGCAGTTCGGGGCGGTGCTGACCGGCACGATCATCACCGAGACCATTTTTTCGTGGCCGGGCATCGGACGGCTGCTCATTCAGGCGATCAACTTCCGCGACTATCCACTCGTGCAGGGCTGCATCCTGTTCATCGCGACTACGTATGTGATGGTGAATCTGCTCGTGGATCTCACCTACGGCTGGCTTGATCCACGGATTCGGTACGAATGACCCGGCGTATTGGACTCGGCATCATTGGAATCACCGTCCTTGCCGCCGTGCTGGGCCCGTGGCTGGTTCCGCACGATCCGGACGTGCAGTCGCTTGCCCAGCGGTTGGCCGGCCCCTCGTGGTCGCACCCGCTCGGACTCGACGAACTGGGCCGCGACATTCTGGCGCGTCTGGTCTCGGGCGCGCGCATTTCACTCGGCGTTGGATTGACCGTCGTGTCGATCTCCGCCTGCGTGGGCATTCTTGTAGGCGCCGTCGCCGGCTACGCGGGCGGTCTTGTCGACACGATCATCGGCCGACTCATGGACGTGCTGCTCGCGTTTCCCGGAATCCTGCTCGCCATTGCCCTGGTGGCGGTGCTCGGGCCGAGTCTGACCAACGTCGTACTGGCCCTGGTGGTCATTGGCTGGGTCGGGTACGCACGCGTGGTACGCGGCCAGGTACTCAAGGTCCGCGAACTCGAGTACGTGCAGGCGGCGCGTGCGCTGGGTGCGCCCGTCTGGCGCATTCTCTGGCAGCACGTGATTCCCCCGACCCTTCCGGCGGTCACCGTGCAGGCCACACTGGGCATGGCCGGCTCGATCATCGCGGAGGCCTCGCTGAGTTTTCTCGGCCTGGGGGTGCAACCACCGACACCGAGCTGGGGCACGATGCTGGATGCGGGACGCGCGCACATCTTTGACGCGCCCCACCTCACGCTGATTCCAGGGGTGGCGATCGCGACGCTTGTGCTCGGATTCAACTTTGTGGGCGACGCGTTGCGCGACCGAATCGATCCCCGCGCGACCTGATTACCTGATTACCTGACTGAGACGGCGGACGGCGGGAGTCCGTGGCGCAAGGCGGGCGGCCTGCATCAGGGCGTCACGCGCGCCTGCTGCGTCGCCTGTATGCCAACGCGCCTCCGCAAGCCAGGTGAGCAACAGCACATCGTGAGGCGACGTGGTCAGCAGCGGTTCCAGTCGCGTACGTGCGTGCGAGTAGTCACCGGTCTCCACTGAAAGAGCGCCAATACGACGCGCCCGCGCCGTCCGCTGCTGCGCGGGGAGTGCATCGCCCTCAAGGGCGTCAAACCGGATCAGCCACGCCCGCGCATCAACCGCGTTGCCCAGCGCCTCCTCGGCGTCGGCCAGATACAGAAACGCCATGCGGCTGAATGGCGTGGTTGCCACGGCCTCACGCAAAATGCGCGCGGCCTCCTCAACGTCGCCCGTCAGATGCAGCGCCCGACCATAGAGCGCAAGACCTTCGGACCGTCGCGCCGTCCCACCCAGTGCCTGTTCCAGTGCGCCCACCGCCTCCGCTGCAACTGCTTCGCGTCGTCTCCGATCAGCAGTCGACTCGGCGCGCTGCACGAGCACGCGCCCGCGCGTGAGCGCAATCTGCGAGTCGTCGGGCGCACGGTCGCCGGCGGCCGTCAGCGTGGCTTGGGCCGACGCGAACTCGCCGCGCCGCGCTTGCGCGATCGCGATCGCGACGTCCCGGTCTGCGCGAGGGTCGAGTGCGGCCAACGCCGTCAGCTGTGTCATCTCGTCCGAGTACCGCTGCTGGCTCCCGTAGAGATCGGCGAGTTCCTCGCGAGCCGCAGCCAGGGCAGGATTGGCACGCACCGCGCGCTCGAGCGCCTCGAGCGCGCCCGCGAAATCCTGCGTATCCCTGAGCACCACGCCGAGCAGATACAGCGCCTCGTCAAATCCCTCATCGCGCTGGGCACCCTGTATGACAGTCGCGGTGACACGGCTGAAGCGGCCGAGTGGTACGCCCGCGCCGCCGCCATTGACCGCCAGTCTCCCCCACTGCTGTATCAGTTGGCGCTGACCCGGTATCGCAGCGGTCAGGCCGCCGCAGCCATTGACCCGTTGCGCCAGGCGATCGCGCTCGATGCGGGATTTGACGAGGCGCTGTATCTGCTCGGCGTGGTGCTCAGGGATACGCAGGATTTCGCGG